>DAOWGR010000023.1 GCA_030637365.1 Elusimicrobiota bacterium | reverse complement strand
TTTATACTCATAACTATTCTTAAAAAACATTCCCGTATATGAACGCATTATTCCATATACTATCGCCGGCGCCATCATAATACAATCCAAAATTTTCAACCTTTGTGTTACAACACATTTGTAAATAAAATATAATAAGCAGTGTTCTCCGCCGATTATTTAGCTAAATAAGTATAATATGCTTCTATAACGCGCTTAAGAACAAAGTTAGGGGGGGGGTATGAATATTTACAAATTAAAAAAATTGTTTTCATTGACGCTAATTGCCGTATTTGCTTTCTCAGCCGCAAATTCCATCCAAGCTCAAGGAAAAGGCTCTGAGAAAAGACTTATAGACACAGCGGATTTTAAACAAAAACTGGCGGAAGCAAATAAGTTTTACAATGAAGGACTTAAAATAAAAAAGAGCGGCGCCAAAAAAAAGCTTTATAAAAAACAATTCAAACAAGCTCTCAATATTTATTCCGATATCCGCAAAAAACTTTACAAACCCGCAGACATGAGAATCGGGCTTTCAGACAGGATATCACAATATATCTCCGGCGGCATGTACAGCATAGACAGCCAATTCGCCGAAAATATCGTCACCGTGGAAACAACCATGCTGCCTCCCATATTATATCGGCAGGCGGCTTTAACATTGAGGGACATAACAACCAATGACGGCTTATTTTTGCCCCCCATAATCCGTTTATCCAAAGATAATTTCAAAGAATATCAAAAAGCTCTGTTCATTCCGTCTTCTCCGGCTGAAAAGACTGCCGATGCTCCAAAAAAAACAGAATTATCTCAAAATAATCAAACGCTAAAAAAAGAAAATTTCAATAGAATCTTAAATTCTCCGCTCGCCCAAAAATTTTATATTAATATCAAACTTTCAAATATCCGCAAAAAAATCACTGAACTTGGCGCCGCTCAAAGCGGGGCCGATTTATATCGGCTTGGAAACGCCATGCTTTTGGAAATGTTTTATAAGCGTCTGGATGAAGCTCTGACATCTTATCGCAAGGCTCAAGAAAAAATACAAAGCGTCACCCATCCGCCACAATTTATTAAAGCCCTTAAATATATGGAAAGCGTTGAAGAAGCAAAAAAAACTTCTCCCGCTATTAGAGACAGACAGCGCTTTGTAACCTCAACCGGGCAAAAGCCGAAAGAATTGGAATTGCCCGCGGATTTTGATTGGGAAAATGCCGGCGCCCTTAAAAAAGCGGTTGAGGATTCTTTAAAGTTTGCCGCGCTTCCTTTGCCTGAAAATATTCCCGAAGGAAAAGCCTCGTGGAAAGCCGGCCGCATAGTTGAAAAAAACATCAAAAAAAGCCGTTCGCTTATGTTCGCCGAATATCGGCAATTGATTCAAACAAGCCGCCATTTCAATATCTTGCCAATTTCAGAGGAAATTATTTCCACTTTTGAAAAAGCCGTTGAAACGGATAAAGAAAATCCCCATTATCATCTTAAACTTGGAAATATTTATCGCCTGCTCGCCCTGAATGTTCTCCGGAATCAAATAACTGAAGCAAACGAACATTTTATAGGCACGGGCTTGAGCTTTCCAAAATGGACATACTCCCCAAAAAATAAAAAAGAAAAAATAGATTTATCAACCGTAAACGAACTTTTAAACAGCGCGTTTGCCGAATATAAGGAGGTATTGAGACTTTCACCCGAACTCGGTGAAAGAGCGCTCGGCATTTTTTATTTGAGTTTAATAACCGTAAAACCGGATCTTGCTCAAAACGCTCTTAATCATCTTAATAAAGCCGGCGCGGATGAAAATACTCTGCTGGCTAAAGAATACGCGGGGCAATTGATTGAAAGGGCGGCGGCCGAACAGCGCCATCTTAAATTTCCAAAAGAACTTAGAGAAATGTCCGATCGGATTAAAAACACTTACGATAAAATACCGGAAAACTCCGAATTAAAACCTTTCGCCAAATCAATTATGAGCGAAAGGACTTTCTCTGAAATTTTTGCTTATCTCACAAAAAAAAGCGCGGCTAAAAATTCCACCTATGATAAATGGTCAAATAAACTTGAAGACAATAAAACTTTTGATTCAAACAATCCTTATCTTTCACTGCTCCAAGGATATCTCTCCCAAAGAAAGGCCATGAACCTCGGTTTCAAGGCGACTCTTAGCGCCGTGGGCGAATCTTTTTCACTTCAAGCGCGAGCGGTATCGGATTTAAAGACTTTTGATTTATCAGGAGAACGGCCGAGCAAAGAGAATTTTGACTCTTATGCTTTGAAAAAAGGCAAAAAATTGGCGGAATATTATAAACGGTCATACTCGGGAATCGTGAATCTGATGGTTAAACGCTATAATGAAAAAGGCCTTCTCAAAGCGGCTGAAATCATAAGCGGCGCTGCGGCAAAAAACCCCGATTTGGCTCTGGCTCATTTTTATCTCGGCCGGACA
Organism: Elusimicrobiota bacterium; assembly: GCA_030637365.1. Classification (GTDB taxonomy): domain Bacteria; phylum Elusimicrobiota; class Elusimicrobia; order Elusimicrobiales; family UBA9959; genus JAKLQJ01. The sequence goes on along the minus strand of DAOWGR010000023.1, from coordinate 34,472 downwards.
TATTCTCTGCTTTCCGTTTATTATGCCTCTCAAAAAGAACATATCGCCGATAAAGCCGCCATCAATAAATATAACAGACTGGCTCAAGACACTTTCACTCAATATGTTATTTTAAACGAAAGCAAATAAATGAAAAAAAATTTAACTATTCTGACAATGGGTTTGATTTGCGTTTTATTGCCCGATATAAGCCTCTCTTTCACTCCTAAACATAAAACATGTTTAGAAACTCTGGTAGTGGAATATGGATATTGGGATATTCAATGCGATGAATATTATGCCAATTGCCTAACCGCTCTTAGAGCGTATCGCAAACGCAAACCGCTGCCGCAGGACCGGCAAAATTGCCATCGAAAACTTTTGAAACAAGGTTATTCTCATAAAAAAATAGCATTGGGAAGGTGGAATTGCAATAAAATTCTAAACAAAAAAAAAGCGAATAAAAAATCTTCCGGAAGCGCCTCTCATGAACAATGTCTTCGGCGGCTCTTTTGCGAATACGGCTCAATAAATTCTTCGGCAAAAAAATCTTACGAGGCATGCCAAAGATCCATTAAAGTTAAGCGAGGAGGAAACCTCCTGCAAAGCAAAGCTTTTCAAAACTGTTGTTATAATTTGCTTAATAAAGGATATTCCAGACATTCTTTTTCACCGGTTTTTGAAAAATGCGATTCTACTTTAACCGGAAAATCCGACAAGACCTCATCCAAAAATAAAAAAACCGCGCCTCGAAAACTAACTGAAAAAGAAAAAAAAGCAAGACATGCCAAATGGCTTTCAAGTTTTCAGCCGACAGCTGAAGAGGAACGCGAAAGAATTAGAAAACGAGATGAAAAATGGCTTGCTAAAGAAAAAGCGGAAAAAGCTCAAAAGAAGCGCGAAACAAAACAATGGGCGAGACGATCAACCGCAAAAGCTGAAAAAAATCTCGGTGAAAGGGGCAATGTTCAAACCTGTTTGTCTCAGTTTAGAAACGCAAGCCTTCATCCGCCATCAACTTTTTCCTCCGAAGAAGCTTGCTTAAAAGCTTTGGATTTGGCAATAAAAAATAAGAAAAGCGGAAAAGATAAATTTAATGAACGAATTGAGAAATGCATTAACGAACTCAATAAAATCGGCTATCCCGTTTCAACCAAAGTAAAAAACAGCTATATCGTTTGCGAAGGTGAATTGGAAGATGCCAGAGCTTTGGCAGCTGAAATGAATTTAACTGAAACTCAAGTAAATGAGGAAAAAGAAGCCCTTAAAAAATGCCTCGCCGCGTTTAAAGAAGAAAAAATTTCCCTGTCAACAAGCGATCTTACCACTCTTGATGGTTGCGAACGCAGACTTGCCAAAGGCAGAGAAAGAAACGAAAAAACAAGAAAATATAAAGCGAATAAGGCTGAAACAGATCGTCTGCTTAATCTAATTGAAAAAGAAAGAGAGATCCTCAAACGAATTGAGTTTGCCGGACAAATACCTTTGGAGCCTTTCCGCTCAGATGAACTGTCACGATGGACAGGAGAATGGAATTCCATTTTATCCTGCCTTGATGAATTTAAAAAACTTGGCATAACGATTCCGCCAAACTCCCAAAATCGTTTTACCGATTGTAAAAAGAACCTCTGGAAAGAGCAAGAGAAAATTTTTAAAGCGGAACAAATTGAAATTGACAAACAACAAAAAGAAAGATGGGACAAACAATTTCAAGAAAAAATTGCTGAAAATAAGCGAAAAAGATTGGAAGCGGAAGAAAAACAAACAACTGAAATTAATGAAGATAAATCAAAAAAAGAAAAAGAGGAAACATCCTCTCTGAGCGGAAAGGTCTTCCCCGCCAATCTGCCTGGCATTGATTTTAAAAAATTTGATTTACTTAACGAGGGTAACTTTTGGGAAAGAGTCACACTTCTTGAAAATGTCAGGGCAACGCTTAAAAAAGGCGAACATTATTATGAAATAACCTTAGCATGGAAATACATAGATCCAAAAGCTGTTCATAACCTTAGGACAACATTAGGATCAGTTCAAAGAATATTTATGCAGGTTTACTCAAGCTATGACAGAGGCGGGCACCTGTATAAAACCAAATTAAAAAAAGCTTGGGCTCCATTTATCAGTTATAATGACAATGTAAAATTAAGTCTTGGCACATCCATTTCAGATGACATTCTTCCGCGAAAAACCAATCATATCTGGCTTGAGGTTTGGGTTATAATAGGCAAAACGAAAAAAAGCGAATGGATTTATGCCGGCAAGATAGTGAAATAGCCAAAAAATCATTCCAGCCTATAATTGAAATTCTTCCCCGATTTTTTTGAGTTTTTTATTCGCAGCGAAAGCCGCGCGAGCATACGGCCCAAAAATGAAAGAGAGAGAACGGCATATGATTTTATTTTTCTTCGGGAATTAAAAGGGCTCCGCCAGCGACTAACTATCTGCAATGCCTTTCTTTAAGACGCTTTAGCATGCCTTCATAACTGACATTTTTTTCAAGAACGGCGGCAAATGAATATTTATCCTCAATCATCAGCATTTTCATGGCAAGATGGCGCTTATAAAATTCCAGCCACAGATTATCCGTTTCGTTTCCGCATATTTCCGAAAATTCAAAATATCCGCTTTCACCCGCGATATACTCCCCATAGCCTTCTTTTTTCCATTCACTAATGAATATATATTTTAAAAATTCGGAATTTTGCCGGAGAATACTCTTCATTGCCGCGCTCGCCATGATAATATCCAAATCCCTGACGCTTTTTTCATCGCAATTTTTACAATTTGCTTCGTTTTTTTCAAAATCGGCCGAAACCAAAAAAATCTTGCCGCTTAACGGACAGAGATAAGAATAATTTTTTCCTTTAAAGGCGGTTAAAAAAGAGTATTCCTTTAAACCTTTTACAATATAAAAACAAAATTTAAAATCGGGATTAAAAAATTCGGATAAAACCATCTTCTCATGAACGGCATCCCAAACACCGTCAATATCGCCTTTTAGGGTTTCATGGCTGTAAACGGTCATGTTTTTATACTCATAACTATACTTAAAAAACATTCCCGGATATGAAAGTATTATTCCATATACTATCGCCAGCGCCACCGCAATACAAGCCGAATATTTAACCATGCTTCCCCCTATTTAGGCGCTCTAAGAAATAATTATTTCTCAGAGCCTCGTATCACTTCCAAAGCCAGCAAGACATCATCAGTCCATACGCCTTCAATGCCTTGCTCGCAAAACCATTCAATTTCTTTATGGGTATTGGCCACTCCGCCGCTTACAAAAATATCAAGTTTCTTCGCGTCTCTGATTTGTTTTTTAAAATTATAAAGTTTTGCCGACATTGTAAACAATTGTTTCGCTCCCGGCAAATCAACCCAGCCCGCGCAAACGGAATTAGCGCCGGCTTTGCGAGCGGTCTGAATAATTTTTGTCGGCAATAGCGGCATAACCGATATGCCCATTTCAGGCGCGGCTTCTTTAGCTCTTTTTAATAAATGTTTTCTGTTTGAAAAAGTCAAAATATAGGAACGCTTCGCGAGACCGGCCTCTTTTACTTTTTGAGTCAGGCGTTCAACATCATCGGAGTCATCAAAGCACACTTCAAAAAAACATAATTTATCCGGCCATTTTAAAAGAAGTTTTAAAATATCGTCCAAATGAGCTATGGGTTCTTTGCCAAAAACTTCAATGTTTCTTAATTGAGCGTATTTTGTTTTCTTTATCTGCCAATTTACGCCCGCAACGCGTTCGGTGGTTTCATCATGAAAAGCTATAAACTCGCCGTCTTTGGTAATTCTGATATCGCATTCAATGCCATCGGCTTCATTTTCAAAAGCCCTCATAAACGCCTTAAGCGTATTTTCGGGCGCATTTAGCAGCGCTCCTCTGTGAGCCAAAATTAAAGGTTTATTCCCCATAGTAAAAGATTATACATTAACTTAAAGCCCCTCAGGCCGAAATAAGCAACGCTTAACGCGCAAGGGGATGGAAATTGAAGGTTAACGCCTCGCTATTAAAGCATCAGCCGATTGGCAAAAACTCTTTAATCGGCTATTTATTTTTTCGGTTTTTTATCTTTTTTATCCAGAAATTCAGGATAAAGCTCTTCCATGCAGTCGGGGCAAATGGCATGCGTGAATTCAACATTCGCGTGGGAGGATATATAAGTCTCCACCATGTGCCAATACCCTTTGTCGTCCCTTATCTTTTTACAGCTCGCGCATATGGGCAACAAGCCCGACAGCGTCTTTATTTCTTTAAGCGCCTTCTTGAGCCGCGCGATCAAATCCTCCTGCCTGTCGTTCAAAGCTTTGCGTTCTATGGCGTAAAAAATCGAACGCGCCAACAGTTCGGGAGTGAACTTTCCCTTGACAATGTAATCTTGAGCCCCTTTCTTAACGAGTTTCAGCGCGAGCGTTTCGCTGTCAAACGCCGTCAGCAATATTATGGGGATTTGCGGGGCGGCCCCGTTAATCCGCGTAAAAGTATCTACTCCGTCATGGGTATCGGGAAGGGAAAGGTCGGAAAGAATACAATCAAATCGCTTCTTTTTTAAAATTTCAAGGGCCGCTTTCACGGTATCGGCCGTTTCCGGTTTTATGTCGGATAAGCGCGACTTTTTCAGCTCTTTTATGAGCAGAAAAAGATCGTCGGGATTGTCCTCCACAATAAGAATTTTCATGTTTTTTTTAGACATAATTTTTTTCCTCCATATCGGTTCCATTTTCAAAAGCCTTTGTAGAAGCGACAAGAGTGTTTTCCGGAGCATTTAACAACGCTCCTCCGTGAACTCAAATAAGCGGTTTATTTCCCTTAATATAATGATTATACATTAAATAAAAAAGCCTCCTCTCATTATAAGCTATATTTTTCAAATTTTGTATAATTATGCTTCTGGAAGGGTGTCCGAGCGGTTTAAGGAGCCGGTCTTGAAAACCGGTAAAGTCTTAATGGCTTTCGAGGGTTCGAATCCCTCCCCTTCCGTTTGATATTTCCAACTTGCGAAAAGAGCAAGTCAACAATTTGACTTGCGTAGGGATTCGAAGCGTAGCGAACGCCGAGCGTTGCGAGGAAAAAGCTATGCTGCCAGTGAGCGAAGGGGAGCCTACGCAGTGAACTCTGTGAATGCAGTAGGCGAATCCCTCCCCTTCCGTATTTTTTTAAACGCTAAAAAATAAAATTTTGGCGCGCCAATCAATTTCCGATATTATTATGGGCTATCCCAATTTTAAAAACAAATATTTTGAAAAAGCTTTATTTTCTCCATCAGATTCCATTAGCTGGAGCAAATACGCGAAAGAAGAAACAAAAAACAAGCCATCCAAATATATTCTCATATATTATCCTTATTTGCTGAATTATTTTGAAAAAAAATACTCACCCAAAATAATCAAAATGCACAGACTAATCACAATTTACCGGCATAAAGATATCGCTTTGGTTCAAATGACCGGCATTGGCGCGCCAAACGCCACCACTGTGCTTGAAGAACTGATTTCATTGGGAGGAAACCAATTTTTAAACATTGGTTCCTGCGGAGGCTTGAAAAATTTCGGCATATTTCTTTGTGAAAAAGCTCTGCGAGACGAAGGCGTCAGCTATCACTATTTGCCTCATGGAAAATACAGCTATCCAAGCAAAAAATTAACCTCAATGTTTAAAAAATCATTGGAGAAAAACAATATTGATTTTGAAATGGGCGCGACTTGGACCATTGACGCTCCTTATAGAGAAACAATCTCCGAAATCAAACACTATAAGCAAGAAGGCATCAAAACGGTGGACATGGAAACATCAGCGCTTTTCGCGGTCGCGGAATTCAGAAAAGTGAAAATGGCTTCTTGCCTGGTGGTTTCGGATATTTTGGGGGAAGACAAATGGGACCCGCAGTTTGATTCAAAACATGTCAAACAAAAATTAAAAAAATTAATTGATATCGCGATAGAAACTTCTTCCATATAATACGCGCCAAAATTTAACCTGTAATCTGTAAACTTTATCCGGAGTTAACCTTGTAAAAAAAATTATATTCGCCCTGGCATTATGCTCATTGCCCTTAACGGTATTCGGTGAAATCGACTGCCCTAAAGGGATAATTGAATGTTATTCGCCATGCGGCGGTTTTATTGATGAGAATAATCGTAAAAATTTAACGCGCTCGCGCCGGCACTGTTTTTTTTATTAAATTTGAAGTAAAATATGTGTGAGGGAAATTATTGTTTTAATCGCGACGCAACAATCGTTTGGCGCTGAAAATAACGCCGGATGATAAATTTAAAATTTGGGGGCACCATGGATAAAATCAACCATGAACCTATTGAAATACTTCTGGTGGAGGATAATGATGATGACACATTTTTTATCCTGCAGGTATTCAAAAAGGCTAAAGTAAAAAATAATATCAGTGTGGCCGCGGACGGAGTGGAGGCCATGGCATATCTGCGCAAAGAAGGGGAATATATGAATTCTCCCAGGCCGGACATTATTCTTCTGGATTTAAACCTCCCAAAAAAAGACGGCCATGAAGTGCTCACGGAAATAAAAGAAGACCCTGAATTAAGAACTATTCCCGTCATAATACTGACCTCTTCCAAAGCCGATGAAGATGTCATAAAAACCTATAATCATCACGCGAACTGTTTTATCTCCAAGCCGGTCAAAATGGAGGATTTTGAAAATGTAATGAGAACGATGGAAAATTTCTGGTTTTTAATTGTCAAAATGATGCCTAAAAACGCGTATAAATAAAATTCGCCCGGTCTATTTGTCCTTCCGCGGCTTCACAACGCGGACGAGACCACAGACGGATAAAAGCGAATGAAATCCGTAAACGAAAACACAGGCAATAGCGCCATCTGTTTTTAACAGGAGATTTTATGAAACCGATAAAATTTTTTCTTATAGCGATAATCGCGGCCACCGAAACTCTCGCTCCATTTGGCCGCACCTCAGCTTTTGCCTCGGAACTTGAAGGACTAACGCTGGAAGCTCTGCTGAATGTTCCGATAAAAGCGTCTTCTTTTACGGACGAGAAACCATCGGAGTCTGGCGCATTGGCCCATGTTATAACCGAAGAAACCATCAAAGCCCGAGGCTACTCCACTTTGCTTGACCTTCTTGAGGATATGCCTCAAATAGAAATAGCGCACTTGGCCGGAACGGATACCGGCAATATTTTGACAGTACAAGGCATAAACGGCAATGAACGAATTCAAATTTTCATTGACGGCATGCAAGTCACTCCCGTTACGGGGAATTTTTACACTCTGGGAAGACAATTTTCCCTCAAAAACGCCAAAAGAGTGGAAATAGTGCTGGGACCGATGTCGGCATTATACGGAGCGGACGCTTTCACGGGAGTAATAAATATCGTCACTAAAAGCGGTGAAGACTTGGAAAATCAAAATCTTTCCGGCTCCTATGGAAATTACAATACGCAAAACTATTCCGCTGTCGCGGGCGGCAAAATTAGATTTCTGGAAAATGCGTTTTTTTCCGTAACCGCCGACAGTTATCATTCGGACGGACCTTCCATGCCAAAATATCATTCAAGCGATTTTTCATGGTACAATTCAGAATACCAAACAGGAAGAATGAAAACTTTTACAGGAGAAACCACTGTTCCGTTCCGCGACTTTAATGCCGATGAAAACGCTTTTTTTACTCATGTCCGGCTAAGCATGAACAATTTTGAATTGGGCTGGGTAAAAATGTCGGAATCTCATTCTTCCTCGCTTGGAATGAAGCCGGAATACTCTTTATATGCCGAAGACGCGATTGTCAAAACAAATTATGAAACTCTTTCCGGCAACCATATTTATCGCTCCGAAAACGAAAAGTGGACATTTAACACATCATTATCGTCTCATTTCTATGAATTGGATCCCGAAACCAAATTTATTAATATTTATTCAAACTATGATGACGCGTATAAATACGCTAGGGATAAAAGCTCCGTAATTGAAGAAAAAGCAAACTGTAAAATAGGCGAAGAAAGCCTCTTTCTTTTCGGCCTGTCTTATCAAGATCACCTGGTTCTGCCGCGCACCGCCGACCTTTCAAGCGCTTACAATAGAGATTTAAGCGCGGATTCTCAAGGTTTCGTCTATCCGGGCTCCGATATATACGACAGTTCGGGAACTTATCTGGGAATTTCACAGGATTTCTATTTTAATGAATACAGCAATACCGGAGCCTACGCGCAATTTAATTTTAAAGAGTATTCCGCCGTCCAAGCCACACTCGGAATCCGTTATGACCGTAATAGCCGTTACGGAGACTACCTCAATCCCAGAGCAGGCCTTGTATTTAAACCGCATAAAAAAACTAACTTCAAATTGCTTTACGGAGAAGCCTTCCTTGCTCCTTCTCCCGATAAAACCTATCAGCATTACGGCTCTTTTTACGCGGACACAAACACCGTTACGGGCCTTAGAAGCTCTTATTTTTATCTTCCCAATACGGATTTAAAACCGGAAAAAATCCGTTCATTTCAATTGGAAGCAAGTTATAAATTCACCGATACATTCTGGTTAAGCTTCAATGGTTATAACTCTTATGTTTATGACATGATTAGAACAAAAAGGGATAAAACCATAACATCTTTCAAGGGTGTTCCGGTCTCTTATATTCAAACCTTTGTAAACACTGACGATATCGGCAGAATTTACGGCGGAACACTGCGCATGGACGCCATCACAAACCTCGGCAAAATTGACATGGTGATTTACGCGGCTTATACATATTCCGAGGGTTATTCGGAAGGGGCCACATTTCTTTCCTACAGCGCGAAAGACTCCGCCCGAGCGGGAGTGGACGCGACATTTGGCAGATGGAGCATTTCTCCTCGTTTTATATATCAATCGCGCAGTTATAACAGAAACCTCATCAGCGGAACAAAGCAAAGCAGCGACCCTTTCGCCATTATGAATTTTTATGCCAAATACAATGATATACCGATTGGAGACAAGGAGCTTTCAATATTTTTAAACATACAAAATCTGACAAATGCCCGTTACTCCAATCCCACAAGAGCTCCGGACGAAGGTTTTGGAGCGTCTCCTCAGGACCCGATCAGCATATACGGAGGCTTAACGCTTAAATTTTAAATTTCATATTTTCATTCTATCCCGGACCATGAGGAACTATTAAAAAAAGACTATGACAAACTTGCTTAGCCGACTAAAATCCATTTTGTTTCAAAATCTTTCAGCAAAAACAACCATTCCAAACAAACCGTCAATCGGGCGAATAATCCTAACGACTTTTCTTATATTGTTCGGGCTAATCGCCGGCTCAAACCGAGATTTGGCAACCGCCTCGTCGCATAAATTTTTTGAATACCAGGTAAAAGCCGAATTTCTGGTAAGAATAACCCAATTTATTGACTGGCCCGAAAAAACTTTTTCAGATCCAAACGAACCTTTTATCATAACTCTGATTGGAAAAACCTTAATCGGTCCTTATCTCAAAAAACTGGCAAAGACCAGGAAAATAAAAAATCGCCGTGTAATATTGCGCCAAATGAAAAACGAAGACACTCTTGAACACTGTCATATGCTTTTTATAGCAAAAAACGAAAACAAGCGGCTGGCTGACATACTTTCCATAACCGGCAATAGGCCGATACTTATCGTGGGAGACGGTAAAAAACTGGCTCGGCGCGGGACGCATATCGCTCTTTACAAAAAAAGTAAACATATCCGTTTCAATATAAATCTCGGCGGCGCCCGCAAAAGCGGCCTTGTCATCAATTCAAAACTTTTACGCTTGGCGACAATGGTGTACGGCGGTGACACAAAATGAAATCTCTTGAAAATTTGTCGGTAAACGCCAAACTAACATCTCTCATAATGGCGGTGGCTTTCTTCGCGTTAGTGCTCGGTTTTGCCGTAATAACGGCGCTTGATACCCGTAATTTCCGAAAAGAATTGATAGAAGATTCCATTCTAAACGCCAAAATAACGGCGGAATACTGTATTGGAGATCTGGTTTTCGAATACGAAGATGAAGCCTCGCAAGCGCTTGAAAAACTTTCTCTTATAAAAAACATAGAGCATGCGGCAATTTACGACATTCGCGGAAATATTTTTGCCGCCTACGCTCGCGATGGAAAAAAGTTCGAGCGAAAAAAACTGAAAACACCAATTGCGCGGGAAGAAACTTATACTCTCTTCACAAAAGGGCACCTTGCTGTTTATGAACCGATGACTTATAAAGGTAAATATTACGGCACACTTCATATGTGCGTTTCCACCGCGCTCTTGGCGGAAAAAATTTGGGACCGCGTAAAACTAATCATCATATTGGCATTTTGCGTGGCCATAATTGTCTTCATCCTGACCACGCGCGTCCAAAGGCTGATATCGCGGCCCATACTGCAATTGGCCGAATTAACCAGAAGTATCGCCCATAATCAAGACTATTCTTTAAAAACCGATATAAACCGCGGCGATGAAATCGGAATACTGGCCGAAAGCTTTAATTACATGCTTAAAAATCTTCGGGAAAGGAGCCGTGAACGCGACACGGCAACAAGTGAACTTATCAAAGCCCGCAATGACCTGGAAGACAATGTAACGGAGAGAACGGCCGAATTAAAAATGGCGAATAAAGAATTGGAAGCTTTTACCTATTCCGCGTCGCACGATTTACGCGGCCCGTTAAGACGCATGGATGGCTTTATCACCTTTCTGGAACAGGAATATTCAAATGTCTTGGACGATACCGGCAGAGCATATATCGGAAAAGTGCAGAACAACTGCCAACATATGGCGGAAATTATAGACAATTTGCTCAAACTCTCCAGTATCATACGCCAGGAAATGGACTGCAAGACCGTGGATATGACGGCTCTGGCAAAGAAAATCATTGAACGCCTGCAAGAAAGCGAACCCGCGCGGCATGTAAATATTATTGTGGCGGAAGGCATTGAAACAACCGGAGATCCCGGTCTTCTGATGGAATCTCTTGAGAATCTGCTGGAAAATGCGTGGAAATTCACGAAAAAAACCGAAAAACCCGCGATAGAATTCGGAATGATGAAAAAAGAACACCAAAATATTTATTTCGTAAAAGACAATGGTTGCGGCTTTGACATGAAATATGTAAACAAGATATTCAAACCCTTTCAACGCCTTCACATTCTGTCTGAATTTCCCGGAACCGGCATAGGTCTGAGTACGGTCCAACGCATAATAGAACGACACAAAGGCCGACTATGGGCGGAAAGCGCGCTAAACGAAGGCTCCACTTTCAATTTCACCCTTTGGACGGAACGCAAAAAAACACTCCTTAATTCTTAGTCCGACTATTTTCACGAATCAATCTAAAATTTGTAAACTCTATTTAGGCTTTAAGAAACAATATGAAAAAAATAGCATTCGCCATGATATTATGCTCATTGCCTTTAACGGTATTCGGGGAAAGCGCCTGCCCTAAAGGGCTGACTGAATGCGACGCGCCATGCGGCATGTGCGTGGATAAGGATAATGACGGAATATGCGATTATATTCAATCAAACCCTCAGATAAAAGATATTGTTAACAAAGTGGAAAGCAGAAAACAGATATCAGAAAACAACAAGCGGAAAAAGAACATCCCGGCTCAAACATCGCAAAACATAAAACCGCCGATTGCCCCCAAAAAAACCGTTAAAACTACAAAAAAAGCCGCCATTAAAAAAACCTCCGGCAAAAAGCCATATCATCTTTTTCCCATAAGCGCGTTTTTGCTTCTTTTGTACCTTATCGGCATTATCCTGTATAAGAAAAAAATCATAGAAGCCAAAACCCACTTTAAATTTTGGAATTTTGCCCTATTGCTCACATTTTTAATATCCGGCTTGCTCGGAATTCTGCTGGTTATAATGATAAATTACGGCATAAGGATTAAACTGCCTTTTAATATCATGCTATGGCATACGGAAGCGGGCATAGCGATGTTTATGATATCTCTGTTTCACATCCATTGGCATTGGCAATACATAAAAAATATATTTAAAATTCAGAAATAGACCGGAAAGGATTAAAGGATTTTTTTTAGCTGCCCTGTTTTAATCCCAAGACCCTCAGACTCTGCGACTCTTAGACCTTTATACTCTTTATACAAACGGGCAGGCGACGAAATGGCCGGGGGATTTTTCTTTTAGTTCGGGAATACGCTCGGAGCATTCTTCTTTTGCAATAGGGCATCTTGTCCTAAATCCGCAGCCTGACGGCTTGGCCAATGGACTTGGAACATCTCCGGTAAGAATTATTCTCTCCCGTTTTTGCATGGAGGGATCGGGATGAGGAACGGCGGATAAAAGAGCTTTGGAATACGGGTGAAGAGGGTTTTCATTTATTTCTCGGCTTGTCCCGATTTCAACCATATTTCCAAGATACATTACCGCGATTCTGTCCGAAATATGCTCAACTACGGAAAGGTCATGCGCGATAAAAAGATAAGTCAGCTTAAATTCATCCTGCAAATCCTGAAGAAGATTTATTACCTGCGCCTGAATGGAAACATCCAAAGCGGAAACCGGCTCGTCGGCTATTATGAACCGGGGATTAGTCGCGAGCGCTCTGGCAACTCCCACTCGCTGGCGCTGCCCTCCCGAAAATTCATGAGGATATCTGGTGGCTTGCTCGCCGCGCAAACCGACTTTCTCAAGCAGCCACGCCACTCTTTCCTTTCTCTCTTTGTTTTTAAGCTTCTTATTATGTATTAGAAGCGGCTCTTCTATAATGGCGCCAACCGACATGCGAGGATTTAAAGATGAATAAGGGTCCTGAAAAATCATTTGAATATCCGCCCGGTACGGACGCATTTCCGAGCGGCTCAAATTCGCTATATTTACTTTTTCTTGTTTTTTATTGGCGAACATTATTTCGCCGGAAGTGGATTTAACAAGATTTATCAGAGCTTTTCCGACCGTTGTCTTTCCACAGCCCGATTCTCCCACAAGGCCCAAGGTTTCCCCCTCTTTCAAAGCGAATGACACTCCGTCAACAGCTTTAACATCGCCTATCTTTTTAAAAAAAAGCCCGCCATGTATCGGAAAATGAACTTTTAAATTTGAAATATCAATTATGTTTTCTTCATTCATTGTTTTTTTCTACCCAGTCCGCTCCCGAATAAGAAATTTGTTTTAAACAAATTTCCGATTCGGGAGAGCTTTACCGCTTTCTGCTTACTTATTTCCGTTCTCAACCTTGGCCTTAATCTTAACCTGCCGTTTTCTCATGCAGCCAGCATCTCACTTTCCGGCCCTCGCATATCTCTTCAAGCTCAGGCTCTTTTTCGCAACATATATCCATTGCTTTATCGCAGCGATTATTAAATTTACAGCCTTTTGGGAAATCCATAATGCTCGGCACTATTCCTTCTATAGTCGGCAAACGCTTTTGATCTTTATCGCCAAAACCCGGGAGAGATCTCAAAAGGCCTTTTGTGTAAGGATGCAAAGGCTCCGCGAATAAAGATTTGATATCCGATATTTCTTGTATTTTTCCGCCATACATAACGGCCACTCTCTGGCAGGTTTCAGCCACGACAGCCAAATCATGCGTAATCAAAAGCATGGCGGCGTCATGCGTTTTCTTTTTTACTTTAAGCATCAATTCCAAAATCTGAGCTTGAATGGTAACATCCAAAGCCGTAGTGGGCTCATCCGCTATCAAGAGAGCGGGATTGCACGCGAGCGCCATGGCTATCATAACTCTTTGGCGCATGCCGCCTGAAAATTGATGCGGATAATCTTTTAAACGCCTTTCACCGCCCGGTATGCCCACCAGATTAAGCATTTCAACGGCGCGGTTCTCTATCTCTTCTTCCGTAATGCCTTCCTGATGAAAACGAATGGCTTCTTTAAGCTGCCAGCCTACGGAAAAAACGGGATTTAGGGAAGTCATCGGCTCCTGAAATATCATGGATATATCTTTGCCGCGTATGCCCCGCATTTCCTTATAAGATAATTTCAGTAAATCTTTTCCTCTAAAAAGAATTTCTCCAGCCGCGATTTTCCCGGGCGGGTCGGGAATAAGGCGCAGTATGCTGAGAGCGGTTACGGATTTTCCGCATCCCGATTCTCCCACAAGGCCAAAAACCTCATTTTCATTAATATGAAAATCCACGCCGTCAACAGCTTTTGCCGTTTTGCCTTCAATATCAAAATAAGTCTTAAGACCTTTAATCTCTATAAGTTTTTTGTGTTCTTTATCTTCATCCATAATATTTATCTCAATCTTGAAAACACTTTAGGATCAAACGCTTCGCGAACCGCCTCGCCAATCATAACCACCGTAAAAAGAGTAAACGCGAAAGCGACTGAAGGAATAATGATAAGATGAGGATAATACTTAATATATTTCATGCCCTGGTCCAATAAACTGCCCCAGCTCGGCGTTCCCACCGGCAAACCAAAGCCCAAATAATCCAATGAAACCAATAAGCCTATATAGGAAACAATGCCGAAAGGAGCGAAAGTTACAAGCGGCACCAAGGAATTGGGCAAAATATGCTTCATCATAACCGACCATTCGCCGGCGCCCATGGCAATGGCCGCCTGAACATAATCCTTGGCCTTTTCTCTATAAAATTCTCCCCTGATATAATAGGTGATGCCTATCCAACTGCGCAGACATACAAGAAGAATCGCCAATAATAAAAATCCCGGCGAAATTATGGACGCGATTATCATAATGGTAAAAAGAAAAGGAATGGAACCCCATATTTCAATAAATCTTTGAATGGCTATATCAATCCAACCGCCAAAATAACCCATAATGCCGCCAACAATTACTCCTACCGAATAACCTATAAAAGCCACTATCAAAGCAAAAGAAAGCGATATTCTAAAACCGTAAAAAAGCTGAGCCAAAACATCCGCGCCCGAATCATCGGTTCCCATGGGATGAGCCAAATAAGGTTTATTTGGCGGCCTTTGGGGCAAATCCAGAATATGCTCATAAGGAGAATATGGATATATCGGCATAATTATCCATGCCTTGCCGCTTGTAAAAATCTCCACATTTTTTCTAATTTCGCCAATCTCTTTTTTAATATCGGATATTAAAATTTTTAAATCATTGTAATCGGCTATTTCATCTTCATCCGAATATTTATCGGGAACGGGAATATCTCCAAGCTCATCTTTTAAATCTCTTATTTCATCATTTTTATCTTTTATGGCATTACTGGCAAAATTGGGATTCTTGCATCTTTCGGCGAAAAGACGATAATCCACGCTATCGTTTCCTATTTGACCAAAATCGGATTTCTTGTCAAAATTAGACATATTAACAAAAAATAAAATTTTATTCCCCCATTCTTTTAAAGCGGGAAAAGCTATCTTTTCATCATAACGAATAGCCAAAGGCTTGTCATTTACATAAAGTTCAAGAAAAAGAGACAGAACAAACAAAGTGGTAATGATTATAAAGGAATAATAGCCCCTTTTTATGGTTTTAAAACGGCGTATCCTTTTCGCCCAAATGGGAGTCATCCGCATCTTAAAACCGAGTTTTTTTCCCGTTTTGATAAAAACCCAAGGCAATAATTTATGCGTAAACGCGTAGCCCGCGGCCAAAAGAAAAACAATTTCCATTATCTTAATGAACATAGCTTGATAAATCCCAAATAACAAACTCTAAATCCTAAATAAAACAAAAGCTCCAAAAACAAAATAACATACAAATAGTCAAATAACAAACTTCAAACTTCATGAACAAATTCCTACTACTTTGCGCCCAATTACCTAATTTCCTTATTCCCTAAACAAACTACTTTCCAAACCTTATCCTGGGATCTATGAGAGCCCATATCATATCGGAAAAAATATTGCCTGTCAGACGGATAAGAACAAGAAAAACCAGAGTTCCGAGAATTATGGGATAATCTCTTTGAATAATTGAAGTATAACCCAGAAGTCCCATGCCGGGAATATTGCAGGTCTTTTCTATCAGGAACGAGCCCGCGAACAGAAGCCCGATAGCGTGGCCCACGCCAGCCGTTATGGGAATAAGAGAGTTTCTCATGGCATGGACAAAAATAACTCTTTTTTCGGATAAACCTTTGGCGAAAGCGGTGCGAACATAATCGGAACCAAGATTATCCAATAAAGAGTTTTTCATTAAAATGGTCATTGTGGCGAAACCGCCTATAAGATAACCAAAAACGGGAATGGCGGTATGGTGAAGCTGATCCGCGATTTTAGCGAAAAAACCCAGTTGAGCCCAATTATCGGACCTGAATCCGCCAAGAGGGAATACATCAAGGAAACTGCCGCCCCCTAAAAGAACAAGCAGAATCAGACACGCGACAAAACCGGGAATTGAATAACCTATAAATACCAAAACGGATGTGGCAGTATCATAAGAGGATTTGTGTTTTATGGCTTTTGTCACACCCAAAGGCACGCAAATAAGCCATGAGGCAAAGTAACCTATAAGGCCAAAATATATGGATATCGGGAACTTGGAAATTATCACTTTTAATACAGGCTCGCCATAAATATATGATCGGCCAAAATCCAAATTTACTATTTTCCAAAGCCAATTTGCGTAACCCACCGGAATGCTTTTATCCAAATGATAATATTTCTTTAATTCATTAAGGGCTTCTTCAGGAATCTGCAAATCTCCCATATCATCACTAATGCCGCTGGCGCCGCCTTCCTGCATCGCGGCCATTTTTATCTGAAGCTGAGCCTGCTCTATCGGACCCCCTGGAACAAGGCGCAATACCGTATAAACTAAAAAAGTTATGCATATAAATGTAATAGGTATGAGCAGAACTCGCCTTAAAAAATAAGTTGTCATTCCATGCATTTTGTATATCCTAACAAATAAATAGGAGCAAGTTTAGAGTTCAGAGTTTAGAGTAAAAACCTCTTTTCAACATCTTTCCCTGTTACCTGCCACCTGCAAAAACCTGTTGCCTAAATAATCCCGCTAATGTGGGATTATTTCCACGGTTTTTGGATGGTTTTTCCGATAGGCAAACTTTTATTACTCTTTATAGCTTCAGATAAAGCTTTTTCTTTTGCCCTATCATACCACCAAAAAGTTTTTATATCATTGTAATCGCCAATTTTTGAAAAATACTCTTTAGGATGTCCGAATTTATTCTCATAAAGAACACGACTATTATTACCATACCATCCAAGAGCATACGGATGAACTCTAAAAATTATGCCGTCTATTTCCCCTATAATCTTTTTCTGCTCCGCCCTGTCAAATGTAACATTATATTTTTTACACAATTCATCCACTCCTTTATTCTTAAAACCCGGAAGATTATTTGTGTGCGCTCCGGCAAGCTCTGAATTCCACGAACTCTTCGGATTTGGAAACAATGTAGCTCTCCAACTTTGAAAATGAATAGTAAACTTGCGTTCACTGACTTTTTTCATTAAAGTTCTGGAATCAATCAATTTAAGATTAAATTTAATTCCCGCTTTTTCTATCTCCTCTTTGATAACCTTATGAATTCTGGTAGACCCTTGCTGACCATATTCAAGAGTCAATTCAAAAATTTCTCCGTCTTTATTGACAAGCCAGCCGTCTTTGTTTCTATTTGTCCAACCGGCTCTTTTAAGAAGCCTTGCGGCTCGGCGCGGATTATAACGAATTTTCGGATTATCGGAATTACCCCAATCTCCACCGGGATAATAGCTGTCTATATAATCATATTCATTAAAAAAAAGCTTATCTATAAGTCTTTCGCGGTTAAAAAGAAAAGAAAAGGCCTTTCTGACATTGCGATTGTTAAAAGGCGGCTTTCTCATATTAAAAACAAAACCGCCAAAACCTTTCGGCGCTTGTGTATAAATTTTTCTCTTTTGAACCCAGCCTTTTTTTATTTTGTCAAAATCGCATTCCTCAATCCATCTCTGTGATTTATTGACATAATAATAATCAATCTCGCCTTTTTTAAATTTCTCAAAAGCCAATTCTTCATCTAAAATAACTTTCCATGATATTTTATCAAAATTATTAATGCCGATATTTCTTCGCTCATTGACGGCCCAATAATCCTCGCGCCTTGTAACAACCAGAGAATGTTCCTTTGTAATATTTTCAGGTTTTACTTCATAAGGCCCCGAACCCATTTGCATTTTCCAGTTATAATCCTTAAGATATTTCTCTCCTGTAAGAACTTTCATTTCTTTAGCCGGATATATCGCCATACCGCCGAAATATAAAAATAAACGCCAATTAAGTTCTTTTGTCTTTACCGAAACCACATATTTGCTTTCAGCAACGGGCTTTTCAAAACTTCCGCCCCACATCATAACCGAATACGGATCTTTTATATCTTCGCGAATACGAAATTCCCAAGTGGCGACCACATCCTCGGCGGTAACGGGGCTGCCGTCAGCCCATGCGGCTTTTGGATTTACATGAAATGAAAACTTTCTTTTGTCAGCGGATATCTTCCAGTAATTTGCAAGTCCCGGAATATATTCCAATGTTGTGGGATGAAGACCTACCAATGATTCATACATCAAACTTTGAACCTCATTATTGGGCACAAAATTTGAATTTGGCCCCTCAGTTCTTAATGTGGGAGGAAAACTTTGCCAGTAATAACGAAGCTCGCCGCCCTTCTGGGCTTTTGGCGAACCTATCAGAGGAAAATCATTATTGCTGTCCCATCCGGCGGGATTAAAAACATCCGCCAAAGCGTTTGAACCAAATGCCCCAAACAGTAAAAAAATTCCTGCTAAAACAATATTTTTCATACGCGTTTTTCACCTCGTTTTAAAAAAATAAGAACTCAAATTTTTGGTAATTCCCAATACTGTTAATAAACTATCAAATATAGAAACTTATTACAAAGAGACAGAAACAGCGCGGCAGAGCTACAGCGTGGCAGCGATACGGAACAAAAAAACAGAAACAAAGGACAGATGTTAATTAACGAAACTTCCATTTACTAATTACCAAATTCTGGAGACATGGTGACTGGTGACTTGGAAATAGTTCCGTTTTTAAAGGAACTATTTCCATGGCTTTTGGATGATTTTTCCAACCGGCAAACTCTTATTTTCTTTTACAGCCTCAGACAAAGCTTTTTCTTTGGGCGCGTCCAGCCACCAAAGTGTTTTTATGTCTCTAAAATCTCCAATCTTTGAAAAATATGTTTTCGGATGACCGAATTTATTGGCATAAAGAATACGATTAAAATCGGTATACCATGAAAGCGCATAAGGATATTCCCTAAAAATCGCGGCATCAATCTTCTTTATGATTTTTTTCTGCTCTTCTCTGTCAAACGCGCGGTCATATTTCGCGCATAGCGCGTCAACTTTCTCATTTCTAAATCCGGGTAAATTATTATTATATTTTTCATCGGCAAGCTCAGACGACCACATAACGGCGGGATTTGGAAACAGGAAGCCGCCCCATAGTTTATAATGCAAGGTAAAATTGCGTTCATTTACCTTCTTCATCAAGGTTCTGGGATCAATCAATTTGAGATTAAGCTTAATTCCGGCTTTTTTCATATCTTCTTTGATAACCTTATGAATCTTGGTCCAGCCATTAAACCCGTATTCAAGCGTCAGTTCAAAAATTTTTCCGTCTTTAATAAGCCAGCCCTCTTTATTCCTGTTCTTCCATCCCGCCTTTTTAAGAAGTTTGGCGGCTCTTCTCGGATTATGTCGCACTTTCGGATTATTTGGATTTCCCCATTCTCCGCCGGGAAAATAAGTGTCTATATAGGCGTATTCATTAAAAAAAAGCTTGTCTAAAAGCTTTTCGCGATTTAGAAGAAAAGAAAAAGCCTTTCTCACGTCGCGATTATCAAAAGGCGGCTTTCTCATATTGAAAGCAAAACCCAAAAAACTTTCCGGAGCTTGAGTATAAATTTTGCGCTTTTGTATCCAGCCTTTTTTTATTTTGTCAAAATCACATTCATTTGCCCATCTCTGCGCCCTTGAAACATAATAAAAATCAATCTCCCCTTTTTTAAATTTTTCAAACGCCAATTCTTCATCCAAAATTACAATCCAGGATACCGCGTCAAAATTATTAACGCCGATATTTCTTCGCTCATTGGCGGCCCAATAATCCTCACGCCTTGTAATAATTAAAGAATGCCCTTTTTTAATGTTTTCGGATTTTAATTCATAAGGACCCGAACCCATTTGCATCTTCCAATTATAGTCCCTAAGATATTCTTTTCCGGCAAGTTTTTTCATTTCTTTGGCGGAATATATATCCATTCTGCCGAAATATAAAAACAAACGCCAATTAAGTTTTTTTGTTTTAACCGAAACAACATATTCGCTTTCAGCTATGGGTTTTTCAAAATTATCGGCCCACATCATAACCGAATATGGATCTTTTATATCGGCGCGAGTCCGAAATTCCCAAGTGGCCACAATATCCTCGGCCGTAACCGGACTTCCGTCCGCCCATGCGGCTTTCGGATTTATATGAAATGAAAATTTTCTTTTATCTGGGGACACGCGCCAATAATCGGCAAGGCCGGGAATATATTCCATTGTCTCGGGATGAATATCAATTAAAGATTCATAAACCACGCTTTGAATTTCCTGAATGGTAAAAAAATTCGCGTTAGGGCCGTTTGTTCTTAATGTGGCGGGATAACTGCGCCAAAAAAAACGCATGGTTCCGCCTTTTTTGGCTTTTGGCGAGCCTATTAAAGGAAAATTATTATTGGTTTGCCAGCCGGCAGGATTAAAACTGTCCCGCCACCCGCTTGCGGCTCTATTGGCGCCGCTTGTTTTTTTTGATCGCCCTTCGGTCGATAAGCGGATAGTGGGACTATCCGCGGCATTTGCGCCCAAAACTCCAATCAATAAAAATATTCCAAAAAAAATGATGTTTTTTTTACGCACTTTTTTAACCATATTCGCTTAAACACCGCTGAGCTTAAAATACCAAATAAGAACGGCTATTATGAGCGATAGAATTTTAATCTGCCAGTTTTTGGTTATCAATTCAGGAAGATTCATTGTCTTGACTGCCTTCTAAGCAAGGTTTTTTCAGATTTTGAACGGTAAAGAGTATAAAGCATATTCTCAAGCTTATCAATATCCACCGATTGCTGAAGCTTGCCGTTTCTCGCCAAAGAAATTTGTCCCGTCTCCTCGGACACCACAATTATAATGGAATCACAAATTTCGCTGAGGCCGAGCGCCGCTCTATGCCTCATGCCAAGCATCATTGAAAGCTCTTTTTGTTCGGTTAAAGGCAATATGCATCCGGCCGCGATTAAACGGTTTTTGCTTATTATTACCGCTCCGTCATGCAGTTGAGTCTTATTAAAAAATATTGTGAGCAAAAGCTCTTTGCTTACTTCTCCGCTTATCATAATGCCCGTATCCATAATGTCTTTAAGCCCCATATCCTGCTCAAGAACGATAATCATTCCCGTTCTGTCATCCGAGGCAGTCTTTAAAGCGCTCATCATCTCTTTTATAAATTTATATTCCTGAGGCATTAAAATTCTTCCCAGAGGATTAGCTCCTATATTGGCGAGGGCGGAGCGTATTTCAGGCTGAAACACCACGATTAAAAGAAAAATACCGGCAAGCCAAAATTGCTGCATCATCCACATTGTGGCGGATAAATTTAAAAGCTTGGCTATGGCTGTAATAATGGCAAGAATAAAAACTCCCCATATTACTTGCATGGCTCTGGTGCCCTTAATAAGAAGTATCAGGTGATAAACGATACAATAAACGACAAATATATCTATGATATTTTTCGCGTATTGTATATACATTGATATAATCCTTGAATTCGGCGGTAAGCAACTGCGCCCTATGCGGCGGCATTGCCATTAACTATTAAATCAATTTCATCTGATTCCAGAATTTCTTTTTCCAAAAGCTTTTCGGCCAGAGAATTTAGCAAATGTCTTTCATCAGTCAACATTTCCTTGGCTTTCACATAACACTCGCTGACTATTCGTTTAATCTCATCATCAACATTCTTAGCCATTTCATTGGAATAACCCGGCTGTTTGGCAATATCCCTTCCCAGAAATACTTCAGATTCATCTTTTCTTAAAGTGATAAGGCCTATTTTTTCACTCATCCCGAATTCAAGAACCATCTTTTGCGCATAATTGGTCACCTTGGACAAATCATCCTGCGCTCCGGTTGTAATTTCATCAAATACTATTTCTTCGGCGGCTCTGCCGCCCAAAAGAATTGAAAGCTTATTGATAATCTCGCTTTTGGTGGTTAAATACTTATCTTCAACAGGCAATTGAAGGGTATAGCCTAAAGCGGGCCCTCTGGGAACTATGGAAATTTTATGCACGGGATCGGTATGAGGCAAAAGTTTGGCAATCAGAGCATGTCCCGCTTCGTGAAAAGCTATGACCTTTCTCTCTTTCTCGGATATTATTCTTGTTTTTCTCTGCGGACCCGCTATCACTCTTTCTATGGACTCCTCAATATCTTCCATCTCGACGAATTTTTTGTTTTTTCTGGCCGCGAATATGGCTGATTCGTTTATAATATTGGCCAAATCGGCTCCGACAAAACCGGGAGTTCTTCTTGCTATGATTCCAAGATCAATATCGGGAGAAAGTTTTATTTTTTTAGCGTGAACCTTAAGAATTTCCTCTCTGCCCATGATATCCGGCGCGGGAACATTTATGCGCCTGTCAAAACGCCCCGGCCTAAGCAACGCGGGATCAAGAACATCCGGCCTGTTGGTCGCGCCTATTAAAATAACATTTTCATTGCCCTCAAAACCGTCAAGCTCAACCAAAAGCTGATTTAAGGTCTGCTCTCTTTCATCATGTCCGCCGCCAATGCCGGCAAATCTGCGCCTGCCTACCGCATCCAGTTCGTCAACAAATATAATGGCGGGAGCGTTTTTTTTGGCTTTTTCAAACAAATCCCTGACGCGAGAAGCCCCCACGCCGACAAACATCTCAACAAACTCGGAACCTGACGAAGTATAAAACGGAACTTGAGCTTCTCCGGCGACCGCTCTGGCAAGCAAAGTTTTGCCCGTTCCCGGAGGGCCGAATAAGAGCATGCCCTTGGGCAAAACGCCGCCCAATTGTTTGTATTTTTTTGGATTTTTAAGATAATCCACGATATCGCTCAATTCTTCTTTGGTCTCATCACAACCGGCAACATCTTTAAAAGTGATTTTTTGTTTTTTTAAATCCTGTTCTTTCGCGCGCGAACGCCCAAAACTCATGGCCCCCTTGCCGCCCATTTGAGATTGTCTCAAGAATAAAAACCACCACAAAAAAATAAATAGAAAAATCCAGCCCACATTTAAAAGCAAACTTATAACCCAGCTTCTATCCGGTTCGCCGGAAAAGGATTTAATTCCGCTCGCTTCCATATCTTCAATGAGTTTTGAATCGGGAAGAGGCAAAGTTCTGAATTTAACATCCATGCCGCTATCCTGCATCTCTCCCTTTATCAAATTCGGCGAAACAACCACTTTTATTATTTTTTTGGATTTCAACTTTTGTTTGAATTCCGAATAAGGAATTTGTTTCACGGTTTCCAGATTTTTAAAGTTATGATAAAGCGTGATAAAAAGAAGAAAAGTAATAATCCAAAAGAGGATTTGTCTGGTATTTTTATTCAAGGGCATTTTATTTGAGATTTTTTTTAGCGGCATTTCTTAT
This sequence comes from Elusimicrobiota bacterium, assembly GCA_030637365.1. GTDB lineage: Bacteria > Elusimicrobiota > Elusimicrobia > Elusimicrobiales > UBA9959 > JAKLQJ01. Next base: position 10,864 of record DAOWGR010000023.1, on the reverse strand, counting down.
CCTTTTCAACAGCTGATTTTTTAATCACTCCGATATACGGCAAATTACGGTAAAGTTCATTAAAATCCAAACCATAACCGACTACAAATTTCTCGGGTATTTCAAAGCCCGCGTATTTAACCGGAACACGCACCTTTCTGGCGGAGGGCTTATCAAGCATAGTGCATATTTTAACCGACCTCGGACGCCTGCTCTTAAAATTATGAAGAAGATATTCCATTGAAAGGCCTGAATCCACTATATCCTCCACGATTATAACATCCTTATCCTCTATGCTTTCTTTTAAATCCAAGACTGTTCTTACAATTCCCGTTGATTGCGTGCCGGAGTAAGAAGAAAGACCCATAAAATCAACATTGCAATCAATCGTTATGTGTTTTAAAAGGTCTGAAAGAAAAAACACGCATCCTTTTAAAACACCGACAAAAACCGGGCATCGCCCTTTATAGTCTTTGGATATTTTTTCAGCAAGCTCTTTGACGCGAACCTTAATTTGTTCTTCGGTTATAAGCACTTCTTTTATATCGCCATGCATAGAGTATATTTTATGTTTTTTAGGGGAATATTGCCACAAGAACAACCAGCAACCGGTAAACAGTAATTAGTAAATAGCGGCAAACGACAAATCAAAAAAACAATATGCAAGTTATAAAAATAAAAAACATCAATGTATAAATTGCAAATAACAATTAAATAACAGAACGAAATCACTGCAAAAAACAAATCGCAAATCCCGGGGATTTGCGATTTATTTATATAATTCCGTTTCTATCCGGTATTTCGCGCTTTCGAACTTCCGCGCCTCTTATTTTTCCGGCGAAAGCATGGCGTAAAAATATTTTTCCATTATTTTTGACAGCCAAGTCGGCTTATAATTAAGATCTTCCACCGAATTTATTTTTGTCGCTTCAGATATATCTTTAGCAAACACCTCCTCAAGTTTCCTAACGGATATATGGTCTATAACATTGACATTCAGTTCCGTATCGTATCTTTCACTCCTGGGGCGCAAATTATATGAACCGATAGAGCAGAAAACGCCGTCAACAGTCATAAATTTACTGTGAAGCGTATTGCCTTTTTTTAAGTATACATTGATGCCTTCATGAATCAACGGTATAAGTCCTTTGATTATGGAATTCGCCATATAGTCACAATCACCGTCTATGGTTTTCTCGGAATTGGTCAGGATATTGACTTTGACGCCTCGCGCTTTGGCATCCAATATCGCCTGACTGACAGCCGGAATTGCGATAAAATAAGCATTCTCAATATTAACGCGCTCAGTGGCGCCATAAATAGCCTTCAGGATACTAAAAAGCACCGGTGACGAGGAAGCATTGGGAGGATTTTGGAAAACCACCGCTATGCGAGCCGAACCTTTATCGAAACCCGGGCTTGGCGAAATATCCATATCCACTTTTCCAAAATCAAGCCCACTTTCCATCACCTTACTGTTCCAATTTTCGGCGAAAATTTTCTTTGTCTCCATTACGGCCAAACCCGAATAAAAAACATCGGTATCTCGCCATTTTTGACCGTCGGGGTCCTTATGAGAATATGAATCGCCATAATTTATGCCGCCGACAACAGCGTATTTATCATCCACTATCAGCAATTTTACATGCCAATAATCCCCTGTTCTTTTTGAATCCATATGGCGTATAATCTCTATTCCGGCTTTTTGCATGCGTTTAATAACTTTTGTTCCGAGCATATAAGCAATTTTATGATCAAGAATTATTTTAACATCAACTCCCTCATTCTTCTTGGCTACAAGCATATCGGCGGTTTCATTGCCGGTAATATCATCGTGAAAGATAAATGTGCCGATATAAACGCTTTTTTTCGCCTCTCTTATAAGCTTGTCCCTTATAGCAAAAGATGCTTTGCCGTCTATTAGAAACTTCACTGTATTTCCTTCGGTAAATTTAGCTCCCGTCAATGTTTCCAATTCTTTTATAAAGCCTTCTTCTTTAAGCAAAGAGGTCTGTCCGACTTTTCTTGGCTTAAAACCGGAATTTTTTACCATAGCTATCGCATTCTTGGATATTTCATCAAATGACGGAGCGGCAATGGTCCACGGAAAAAAGCCGGAATCCATTATTTTGGCTTTAAAAGTGTAAAAAAAAGTAGCTATGCCTCCAGTGAGTTTATCGGCTAAAGAAGAACTTGATTTCTTTTTTGGAATCTGAGGCTGCTCGGTCCGCTGAGAATCTGTTTGATTATTTTTTTTGAAAGTTGAACCAAAGAAATTTCTTACTCCGGTGAAAAATCCCCGAAAAAAAGACGATTCTCCGGCCTTCTCTTCAACCGCTGTTTTTGGCATATCGCGCCCGGCGGAAACATCATAACGCTTAATCGCCGTTTGACCGATTTTAAATTCTTGCCCTTTGCCAAAGCCGTTCTGATTGTTTTCATCCGCGTATGCGAATGCCGACGGCGAAACTTCAAAAGTTTGTCCGAAATTTACAGGTTCTGAAAAAATAATTTCTTCGCCGGCAAATTCAACGGACAAATCTTCATAAACGCCAATGCCAAGCTCTCTGGCCGTATTTATTATTTTTTCTCTATAATCGCCGAATTCATCATCTTTATCCAAAGCAATCGCCGGTTGTCCCGCGGCCAATCGCAATGAAATAAAAAATACGAAAAAGAATTTAAAAATTAAGTTTTCCTTGATTGTCATATTAATACTCCAAATGTGTCTTCCGGTTATTATATGGAGAAAAAAAGCATACACGGTAATAAAAACTGTTTAAACGGACTCTTATTTTTCCGGCGAAAGCATGGAAAAGAAATACTTCTCCAATATTCGCGCCAACCAACCGGGATTATGATTAAGTTCGTCTATTGAATTTATTTTTTTTGCTTCGGATATGTCTTTCGCGAATACCGCGTCAAGCCGCCCGACACTTGCGGCATCAATAATATTTACATTTAATTCCGTTTCATATCTTTCGCATTTTGGTTGAAGATTGTACGAACCGATACTGCTGAAAATGCCATCAACAGTCATAAATTTGCTGTGTAAATTATCTCCTTGTTTTATATACACATTAACGCCGGCCGTCACTAATGGCGGAAGACTTTTAAGTATGGCGTCGGACATGAATTGCTTAGCTCCCTCATTTATACTTTTCTTGGAATTGGTCAGGATATTTACCTCCACTCCTCGCACTCTGGCATCCAATATAGCCTGCTCAACAGCGGGAATCGCGATAAAATAGGCATTCTCAATATTAACGCGCTCCGTCGCGCCATAAATGGCTTTAAGGATGCTTAAAAGTATCGGTGACGATGAAGCCGCCGGAGGATTTTGATAAACGACGGCAACGCGCGAAAAACCTTCATTAAAATCCGGTTTTGGCTGAATATCCATATCTATTTTTTTAAAATCAAGCCCCTTCTCAACGGCCATATTGTTCCAAACTTCGGCAAATATTTTCTTTGTCTCCATTACGGCCGGACCGGAATAAAGAACATCGGTATCCCGCCACTGTTGGACATCGGGATTTTTATGCGAATAATAATCGCCATAATTCATGCCGCCGACAATAGCGTATTTATCATCCACTATCAACAATTTTACATGCCAATAATCCCCCCGTCTGTCAGATTCCATATAGCGCAAAATTTCTATGCCGGCTTTTTGCATGCGTTTAATAACTCTTGCTCCGAGCACACAAGCGATTTTATGATCAACAATTATCTTAATATCAAGGCCTTGTTTCTTCTTGGCTATAAGTATATCGGCGGTCTCATTACCGGTTATATCGTCAAAAAAGAGATAGGCTCCTATATAAACGCTTTTTTTCGCTTCTTTCATAAGTTTATCCTTCATGGCAAAAGAAACTTTGCCGTCTATGAGAAACTTAATCGTATTGCCTTCGGTAAACTTCGCTTGGGATAATATTTCCAATTCTTTTATGAAGCCTTCTTCTTTAAGCAAAGACGGCTGTCCGGCTTTTCTCGGCTTAAAATCGGAATTTTTTACCATAGCTATGGCGTTTTTGGATATTTCATCAAATGACGGAACCGCGATAGTGCCCGGCAAAAAACCGGAATCGACAATTACAGCTCTCATGGCGTGAAAGAGATTAAATACATAACCCCAGCATACTCTGATATTGTCAATGACAGACGGTTTTGAAATTTTCCTTGAAACCTGCCGCCGAGAATCCGTTTGGTCATTTTTTTTAAAGATTGAACCAAAGAAATTTCTTACTCCGGTGAAACCTTTCACGAAAAAAGACGGCTCGCCGGCCTTCTCTTCAGCCGCTGTTTTTGGCATCGCGCGCCCATTGGAAACATCATGACGCTTAATCTCCGTTTGATCAATTTTAAATTCTTTCCCTTTGCCAAAACCGTTTTGATTATTTTCATTCGCGTATGCGAACGCCGGCGGCGGAACCTCAGGTATTTTTCTAAAATTTAAAGTTTTTGAAGAAACAAACTTTTCATATTTGGAATAATTATTCCGCCGCCCGCTTGTGGCGCCGGCAAATTCAACGGGCAAATCTTCATAAACGCCAATGCCAAGCTCCTTGGCCGTATTTATTATCTTTTCTCTGTAATCGCCGATTTCAGCATCTTTATCCAAAGCAATCGCCGATTGTCCCGCGGCCAATTGCAATGAAACAACAAATATAAAGAAAGTTCTGAAAATAAAATTCCTCTTGGTTATCAAATTAATATTCTGTATTCTTTCCATAATCTGTTAAGTTCTTTTTATTTGTTTGAAGACAAGATGGCATAGAAATATTTTTCTATTATTCTTGACAACCAGCTCGACTTATAATTAAGATCTTCCACGGAATTTATTTTAATGGCTTTGGCCAAATCTTTGGCGAATATTGAATCAAGCCGCCCGACACTCGCGGAATCGATAATGTTTATATTTAATTCCGTATCAAATCTTTCACTCCTGGGATGCAAATTATAGGAGCCGACGGAACAAAAAACACCGTCAACAGTCATAAACTTGCTGTGAAGCGTATCGCCTTTTTTTAAGTATACTTTTACGCCGGCGCGAATTAACGGCCTAAGTCCTTTAATTATAACATCAGCCATAGGTTTACCGTCACAATCTATGCTTTCCTTTGAATTGGTCAGCACATTTACTTTAACACCTCGCGCTCTGGCATCCAATATGGCATATTTAACGGCGGGAATGGCGATAACATAAGCATTTTCAATGTTAACGCGTTCAGTCGCGCCGTAAATGGCTTTAAGGATACTCATAAGTATCGGCGAGGATGAAGCCGCCGGAGGATTTTGATAAACAACGGCGACGCGCGAAGAACCTTCATTAAAATCCGGTTTTGGCTGAATATTCATATCCACGCGTTCAAAACCCTTTTCCGCGGCCATATTGTTCCAAACTTCGGCAAAGATTTTCTTTGTCTCCATTACGGCCGGGCCAAAATAAAGAACATCGGTATCTCGCCATTTTTGGCCATTGGGATTTTTATGCGAATAATAATCGCCATAATTCATGCCGCCGACAATAGCGTATTTATCATCCACTATCTGCAACTTTGCGTGCCAAATATCCCCCGTTCTGTCAGATTCCATATAGCGCAAAATTTCTATGCCGGCTTTTTGCATGCGTTTAATAACTTTTCCTCCGAGCATGTAAGCGACTTTATGATCAACGATTATCTTAATATCAAGCCCCTCATTCTTCTTGGCTATAAGCATATCAGCGGTTTCATTGCCGGTAATATCGTCGTGAAAAGCGTAATTGGCGATATGAACGCTTTTTTTCGCCTCTCTTATAAACTTATACTTCACAATGAAAGACGCGCCGTCTACCAAAAACTTTACCGTATTTCCTTCAGTGAATTTGGCCCCGGATAATATTTCCAATTCTTTTATAAAGCCTTCTTCTTTAAGCAAAGATGTTTGACCCGCCTTTCTCTGCTTGAAATCGGAATTTTTTAACATGGCTATCGCGTTTTTGGATATTTCATCAAATGACGGAGCGGCGGTAGTCCACGGCAAAAAACCATAGTCCATTATTTTGGCTTTAAGAGCGTAAAAAAAAGTAACCAGACATCCAAATATTTTGACTTCATCGGCTAAAGTGGTTTTTTCAACCTTGTTTGAAATCCGAGTCCGATTTGTCCGTTGAGACTCCGTTTGGTCATTTTTTTTAAAGATTGAACCAAAGAAATTTTTGACTCCGGTGAAAACTTTCCTAAAAAAAGACGATTCTCCGGCCTTCTCTTCAACCGCTGTTTTTGGCGCGGCTCGCCCGGCGGAAACATCATGACGCTTAATCGCCGTTTGACCGATTTTAAATTTTTGCCCTTTGCCAACGCCGTTTTGATTGTTTTCATCCGCGTATGCGAACGCCGGCGGCGGAACTTCAAAAGTTTGTCCAAAATTTACAGGTTCTGAAAAAATAATTTCTTCGCTTTTAAAATCATTGTCTTCGCAGGCAAATTCAACGGGCCAATCCTCATAAACGCCAATGCCAAGCTCCCTGGCCGTATTTATTATTTTTTCTCTGTAATCTCCGATTTCATCATCTTTATCCAAAGCAATAGCCGATTGGCCCGCGGCCAATTGCAATGAGATAAAAAACATAAAGAAAGCTCTAAAAATGAAATTCCTCTTGTTTGCCATACTGATATTCTATATACAAATTCTAATCCCCGTAAGGGAAAGGAAGGCATAAAAACAATAAAAAAGGACCTATATAAATATAGGTCCAATGACACAAATAGCGTTTATTTCGTTCAATAAAAATAGGATAATTTTGTGAGCATAACGAACAAATTTCCAATCTTTTACATCTTATGTCACCGGTCTTCCACACCCTCTGCCCTGTCCCCTATACCCTATATTAATCCAAATCCATGGGATTAATCGGTTTTGAAGTATCGCCGGAATCTTTAATCCTTTTCTTTTCTTTTTCAAATTTATCCAAAAGCTCCTTCTTTTTATTCTCCATGGAATCTTGAGCTCCGGAAAAATAATCATCCAGTTTATTTTTATTATCCTTGATTCCCTCAAGAGCTTTTTTAAAAGGATCCTCCCCTTTTTTCAGCTTGAGCTTTTTCCAATGTTTTATAACCTTACCAGTTCTTCTCTCAACTTCTATCCCGGCTTCGCATAATGGACAATCAATTAAAAAAGTTTCTTCACTCATTTTTTCTGTTTCCGCCTTCTTTATTTTATTCCCCATAGCGGGTGTTGTTGAGGTAAAATTTTATACTTCATTTCCATATTTGAAGAAATTTTTTCAACCCTGTCAAAAAACTCCTTGCCGGGTTTTTTTATTTCACCCTTTTCCGTGACAGGCTGCAAAAAAACCGGTATTTTGGAATAAACCTTTTTAACCATTGAAAACGCTTTTTTAATTTCCGCCGCTTTCGTTTTATTCGTGACGACAAGCTTAACAAAAGTTTTTTTAGGAGCTATCTTTAAAAATTTCTCATGCTCAGTCCAAAAAGAATTTCCCGTAGAGCTCGGAAATTTTATATCGGCGGCTATAACATCCGTCATTTTAGCTATTCTTTTTAGTTCTTCAACCAAAACGGCATTTGTTTCCAAATGAATTTGAAGCCCAGTGTTTTTAATCATCGGCAAGAGCTTTTCCATGAAAGCCGCCTGCAACAACGGCTCCCCGCCGGTTAAAGAAACCGCTTCGGGATTTTCTTTTTTTTGCAGCGATTTAATTTTTTTAATAACCTGCCCGAAAGATTGGGCGGGAAATTTGCCGCTTTGCAAAGCTTTGGGCTCATCGCAATAATCACATAATAAATTACAGCCGGCAAATCTTATAAAAATCTGCTTTTGGCCGAGGTATAAACCCTCGCCTTGAATTGAACAAAATATTTCCGCTATTTTGGCTTTAAGCATTCTCTTTTAACGCGGGGTCCGCGACACCCGCCTCGGCGAAACCTTTGGCCCTAAGCTTGCATGAATCGCACGCGCCGCATGGATATTTTAAGCCCGAATAACATGACCAAGTATGCTTAATCGGAGCTTTTAATTTAATTGAAAGCCTTACAATATCCGCTTTGCTCATCTTAATCAATGGCATAAGCAGTTTTATTTTACCGCCCGAACTTCCGATTTTCGTTCCATAATTAACGGCTTTTTCCAAAGCATTATAAAATACCGGACGACAATCGGGATAGCCGGAATAATCAACTATATTCGGTCCCAAAATTACCGCGTCAGCTCCAATGGAATCAGCCAAAGAAACTCCTATGGACGCGAAAATTAAATTTCTGCCCGGCACATAAGTGGACGGAATGCTTTTGCCGCTTATTTCGGAAATTTCAAAATCAGGAATCTTTTTGTTTTTGTCAACCAATGAACTGCTTTTAAGCCATGGTAAATCCAAATTTAAATCAAATAATTTAACTCCAAGCACCTTGGCTATTTTTTGAGCGCTTTTTTTCTCTCTAATATGTTTTTGGCCGTATGAAACGGTTATGGCGTTGCATTCATAACCTTTATCCATCGCCCAACACAATGCCGCGGTGGAATCAAGCCCGCCTGAAAACATAATAACCGCTTTTTTCTTAAACTTCATTTCGCGCCCCCGCTTCACAGCCTAAAACATCAAAAACCTCGGCAAAAACTCCCCTTATAACAACCTTCGGTAAAATTTTCATTGTTCCTTTCTTCAATATCATTTCAATATCTTTTCTTCCGTTTTCCGGCCTAAAAGCCATAAAATCAAGAATTCTGGAACTTTTATGTATTTCTTCAAGAGCGGCGTGAAAAGTATCTTTTCCATTAAACGCGTCTTGTAAAGCGCGCGAACATATAAAATCTTCCACATGATTTCTATCATAAAAAATACAGGCCGGCGCTATCAGAGTATTCATTTTATTTTTTTTCGCGTATTCGCAAAGCTGCGGCATATTGGCAAAACAGCCTATAATTATTTCTTTGGCGCAATGCGCGGCCATAACCGTTTTCGCGCCCGAACAGGTTACGATAATAGCGTCCTTGGAGGCGTCAGTGGAATTCATGGCAAGATACGGGGAATTGTCCCACCACCCGCTTGCGGCGCCATTGGCGCCGCTTGTTTTTTTTGATCCCGCTTTTAAGCGGGATAAGCGGGTGGTGGGATTGTCATATCTGTCAATGGCTGGAAAATCAATCTCTGAAAACAAATCGGTGTTTTTAGCGTTTTTTTTAGCGATAACTGCGAATTTGGGTTCTGAATACACTTTTATGTTTTTTCTCCCGCTTGCCATAAGAGCGCAAACGGTATTTGAGAACCGGAATAAATCCACGACAATGACTCTTCCATTCCATTTCTTAATCTCATCGGCGTCATAGGCGACTCGAACGGAATATTTATTTTTTTGGTTTTGAGTAATCTTCGGCAACATATTTTATGGCAATGCCCGTTAAAAAAACTTTCCCAATATCTTCAGTAAAAGAAGTTTTTTCAGGAACCGCCCCCTCCTCCAATACCACCGCGTCGGCTCCTATGTCCGCGGCCATTTTTTTTGCCTTTTCAATCTGTTTGTTTATACTTTTTCTATCAGACGGATTAACTTTATAGCCGCGAATAACAGCTATGGCAATCCAAGGCTTTTCAATTTGTTTTCTTGATATAAAATGCTTAATATCTTTAAAATCGCGCTTATCAGACCACGGACCGGTTTGAAGAATATCCATTTTACTCGCGCAAGCGCAAAAAAGAATAAAAGAAAATAAAACTATGGAAATTCTTATCCAATTAATTGATAACGATAATGAATTTACCCTCACACTTACATTATACTTAGAAATTTTCTCTAAAATAAGCTGTAGACAATATGTAAGTGTGTGGGTTATCTGACGGGCTTTACGCCTAAATCCTTGCATATTTTTCTTGCGGTGAAATCCGCGATTTCCGTGTGTCTCGTTACCGGAACTTCTTTTTCAGTTTTGGAATTGACAAAAATGGAATACTTGCCGCCTTCCCTTAAAAGTTTGCAACCCTGTTGCACAAGATATTTAACCAACGCTTTTCTTTTCATGTCGCACCTCACTAACCCCACCACTCGCTTACAGACCGCAATTCGGCAAAGAAGCGGGCGGGAAGGGCAATTAAAAACATATTCTATCAAATATTAACCTTCCGATAAAAAATATCTCATCGCGAACATTTTTAAAATCTTTTGATTTCCAGTTCTTTAATTTCAATATCAAGCAGTTTGCCGGCAAGCGTCATGAATTTTTCAGGATCATCGCTTACTATAAAACGCTCATAACCTTTTTTGGATTTATTAAGCAATTTCAAATCAAACAGTTTCTCATAAACATCCGCCGCCGCCTGAGCGGAAGAGTTAATCACGCTTACTTTTTTCCCCATCACCTCTCGGATAACTTTTTTTAACATTGGATAATGAGTGCACCCCAATATCATAGTGTCAAATTTCTTTTTCTTTAAAGGCAATAAATATTCTTTGACTATTTGCTTGGCAAAATCCTTGCCGGCGCACCCCTCCTCAATAATTGGAACAAAAAGAGGACAGGCTTTTTCATACACTGAAAGTTTCTTATTTTTTTTATTTAATTGCCTTGAATACGCCCGACTTTTAACGGTGGAACTTGTGGCAAGAATAAGAATTTTTTTATTTTTCGCGTCGGCGCAAACAGCATTCACACTCGGCTCTATAACCCCCACTACCGGCGCGCCCATACTCCTTCTAAGCTTATCAATGGCAAGAGCGCTTGAAGTATTGCAAGCAACAACCAGTATTTTAATTTTTTTTGATATTAGATAATTTGAAATTTGCGAGGAGAAATCCACAACCGAATCAGCGGATTTGGTTCCGTAAGGAACTCTGGCGGTATCCCCGAAATAAATAATATTTTCGCCCGGCATCAATTTTCTAAC
>DAOWGR010000177.1 GCA_030637365.1 Elusimicrobiota bacterium | reverse complement strand
CCCACCATTATTGCTCATCCGGCAAAATCTCCGCCTTATATGTGGTATTCGTCAGCACACACCCAAAAAACCGAGCGCGAGGACTATCCGCTCAGCTCATAGATAAAGATACTCACGGCTTCACCATGGGAAAAAAAGAAAAAAAACTCGGCATCAAAGCAAACCCCACATATGAACTCAACTTTGAAAACTGCAAAGTTCCAGTTTCAAACAGATTGGGAGGTGAAGGTTTCGGACTTTTTATACTGCAAGAAACCTTTGATTATTCAAGGCCGGGCGTAGCCGCCCAAGCGGTCGGCATAGCCCAAGGAGCCCTTGATGAAACCATCCCATACTTGAAAGGACGACAGCAATTTGGCCAAAGCCTTGCGTCATTTCAAGGCGTTGGCCATAAACTCGCGGAACTTGCCACAAAAATTGAAGCCGCCAGAGCTTTGGTTTATACGCTTTCAAAAGCTATGGATAAGGTATTGCTTAAGGCAATAAAAAACGCTCTGGAAAACAAAACACCCGTAAAGCAGGAATTGAAAATACTTAGCAAACGCCGCTGGACCAAAGAATCGGCCATGGCAAAACTGTACGCGTCCGATACCGCTTTTGAAGTCGCTCAAGAATGTATAAATTTATGCGGCGGCATAGGGTATATGAGAGATTTTCCGGTTGAAAAATTCATGCGCGACGCCAAAGTAACGCAAATTTACGAAGGTTCAAATTATATTCAGAAGAATGAAATAGCCGCCAGCCTGATAAAAGAATATACCAAGTAAAGAAACAAAAAGCGCATAAGTTAAAAGAGCGTAAACGCGAAAGAAACGGCAACAACAGAAAAAAGATAGAAAATTTGGAGTTTAGAAAAAACTTACGCGCTTATGTACTGTCGCGCTTTCACGCTAAAAAGGCGCTTAGCGCCTTTTTAAAAGCCGTTCGCGCTTAAAAAACTTTTGGTAATTTCAGCTCTGCTTCCTTTTAAAGCGTATTTTCCAAGCACATCAAACTCAATATTTAAAAAATCTCCCTGTTTGACATATTTAAGACAAGTATTTTGATAAGTATGCGCGATAACCGCCACCTTAAAACTTTCGCTTTTTAAATCAAATACGGTAAGACTTATCCCGTTTAAAGAAACCGAGCCTTTTTCAATAAGATATTTGTCATTACGCGCCTCAAATTCAAAAATAAAACTATCCGCCGTTTTTTTAACGGAATAAAGTTTTCTGACTCCGTCTATATGGCCGCTGACAAAATGCCCCGAAATTCTGTCTCCGACTCTTAAAGCTCTTTCAATATTTACATATTTTCCCATAGTCAAATATTTAAAATTTGTTTTAACAAAGGTTTCAGGACTTATATCAAAAGAAACAAGCTTCCCTTTAACAGCGGAAACAGTAAGGCAAATACCATTAATGGCAATACTCTCGCCAAGGGCAAGTTTCCATTGGGGGGGCATATCAATCTCAATTTTTTTTGAGGACAGGCTTTTTATTTTTTCAACAGTTTCAATTATTCCTGTAAACATTATTTTTTTACCCAATTCACTCCCGAATAAGAAATTTGTCTTTCAGACAAATTTTCCGATTCGGGAGAGTTATTCTTGTTTTCTTGCCGTTTTTTTCGCCTAATTACCTTGTTGCCTCTTTTTATAAATGTGTTAACACATTTATAAAAAAATAGCTTCAAACATAATATCGGGGCCGATTCGCTTTATGCGCTTAAAATGCATCTTAATGCCCAGATTCTTCCTGCGTTTATTTAATATATCCGGCCAAACCACCGAATTTTTTGATTTCTCGCCGCCGATAATGAGAGGAGAGAGAAAACCTATAAATCTGTCGGCAAGCCCCTCGGAAATAAAAGAACCCAAAACTCTTCCTCCGCCTTCCACAAATAAATGACCGACGCCCATTTGCCCCAATTTTTTCAAAAGAGCTTTTAAACTCACTTTTCCGTTCTTATCTTCGGAAAGGATTATAATTTTAATATTTCTTTTTTCGAGGCCGGCAATTTTTATTTTTGAAGCTTTCTTGGTGGTCGCGATTATAACTCTTTCATTTTCAAAAACCTTGGCATTAAGGCTGATTCTGAGAGAGGAATCAACCACCACGATAACCGGCTGTTTTTTTACTTTTATATGCCTTATATTTAACAAAGGATTATCCTTAATAATTGTCTCAATTCCGGCTAAAACAGCGTCAGCCTCGGCCCTTAATTTATGAGTTTTAATTCTGGATTTAAGAGAAGATATCCAGCGGGAGCGTCCCATAAAATCGGCAATTCTCCCGTCAAAACTCTGCGACACTTTAAGCGTTACATAAGGGATTTTTCGCCGCATAAATTTATTGAAAGCATAATTCATGTCTTCGCATGATTTTTTCAAAATCCCGATTTGGACTTTTATTCCGGCTTTAGCCAAAATTTTCGCGCCTTTTCCGCGATGCGCCAGATTACAATCCAAGACGCCTATTATGACTTTTTTTATTCCCGATTCTATTATGGCATCAACACAAGGAGGAGTTTTTCCGAAAGTTGAGCATGGCTCAAGCGTAACATAGAGACTTGCTCCATTAACGGATGTTTTGGCGTTTTTTATGGCATTTATTTCAGCATGTTCCTTGCCGTATCGAATATGATATCCTTTTCCTATAATCCGGCCGCCTTTAACTATTATGGCCCCCACCATCGGATTGGGATGAGCATTATAAATACCCTTTCGAGCAAGCTTAACGGCTTCATTCATAAACAACTCATCAGTTTTTTTATATCTCATAATGATTTCTTTTAAAGTTTAATATTATCTATCCTCCTTCGCTAAGCATGTCATCAAAAAAATCCACGCCTATTCGGCGTATTTGATTCCATAGCTTCGGAGGATTCCGCTCGAAAACCCCAGTCTTCTCAGACTGGGCGAGCTTCATATTTTCTTGAATAAATTGGCCATTTCAATCGCGGAAAGAGCGGCATCCGAACCCTTATTTCCTT
>DAOWGR010000062.1 GCA_030637365.1 Elusimicrobiota bacterium | reverse complement strand
TTCCCGTTTCCTTGGGCCAGTGAAGTGGGGTACAAATACCGCCAAAAAGAAAAACTGCTACCGAATATCGGTAGCAGTTTTAGAAACTTTCAGTTGGCTGGGGATCTGTTACGCTTTTTGATAGCTTTGCAGAACTCAATTCGTTCCTACGAAGCTCAGAAGTTAATTACTGAGCTTCGTAGGAACGGGGTCGACGGGATTCGAACCCGCGGTCTTCGCCTTGACAGGGCGACGTGTTAACCAAGCTACACCACGACCCCAATGGCCAGCTATATTCATAATACAAAATTGGAAGCGATGCTTCAACAAGTGCCGGGAACTCTGCGGATGACCAAAATTAAGCGAAAAAATAAAATACATATGCGCGGTGAAGGGTTCGAACCTACGGCCCCCTCCGTGTAAAGGAGGTGCTCTACCGCTGAGCTAACCGCGCAGAAATCAATATCAATTTATATTTTACCAATTATGGCAACGGTAAGGAAATTTTTTTCTAATTTCTCGCAATCTGCGCCCGTATTGGGCAAAGAGTTTCATCTCAAGCACTGCTAACTGGTAACCTGTGACCTGCAACAGTGTGTGGCACTGTTGCTATGCCGCTATAAAGGTGAGTAAGCCGAGGAATATGAATTGAAAGTCTATAATTGTTTCCGATGAAATTCTTTCCGGTATTTTTTTTAAAAAGAATAAAGCCGTAATTACCATATAGTAAAATAAGCCGAAAAACATGGTTCTGACCAAAACTTCTTTCCAGCCCATATTAAACAGGGTTATAAGCACTATTTCCAAAAAAATAAAAATAAGCGTTACGGTTGCGTAGGTTAATTTGGGGCCGACCGCTTTATAAAAATTTTCATTGCCCACTATCATGTCATTGTGAACATTGCTTATTCCAAGCAGAACCGAACGCATAAATACAAGCAGCAGGGCGAACAATAAAGCGAGTTGCGAAGATTTATAGGCTATGGTTTCGCCCGCTATGGCGGGTAATCCCGCGCAGACAAAACTCCAGCCGAGAGCGGTTACAATATCTTTTGAGGCCGGGAAATCAGAAAATTTATTTAAGCCGGAAATGGCTTTATACGGATAAAATATTCCGGCAAGCCAGAATAAAGCCGTCACTATAAGAATCTTTATGCCAAAGAGGGCTGATATTATGATTGAAGATATGCCGAATATAATACCGAGCAGTTTAACGGCGGTTTTAAATCTGATAAATAAAAATTTTTGCGCTCTGTCAGGCACAACAGAGCCTTTTTCCGCCATGCGATGGATTATATGAAGACTGGCGACAAATAAGCCGGATAAGATTATAAGGCGCGTGTCTATTTTAACGCTTTCAAGTTTCATGCAGATATAGGTGAGGGACATGGCGCTTATGGCGGTATATAAATTGCCGGTAACAAAAAGCTTTCCGATAAAAGTCAGTTTTTCGGCCAAGAAACTTTTTTCTTTTTTGCTTAATTCTCTGGTTTTTTCCAATACTTTTTCTATCATCCAATTGGGTGTGGACGCTCCCGCCGTTATAAAAATATTCCTTCTGTTATTGAGCGCGTCATTCGGCAATTCATCGTCTTTTTCTATGTGGATGGCGTCTTTCGCGAGTTTTGAGCATATTTTAAAGAGTCTTTGAGTATTGGCGCTGTTTCTTCCTCCAACCACAATTACCAAATCGCAATTTTTCGCGAATTCTATTGTTTCTTTTTGTCTTTCTCTGGTGGGGGCGCAGATGGTATTTGAAACAGTTAATTCATCCGTTTTTTCTCTTATGATTTCCACGCATTCGTTGAAAATTCGCTCTTCCTGAGTGGTTTGCGCGACAATATTCGCTTTTTTTAAAGCGGGTAATTTTCGCGCTTCATCGGGGCCTGAAATGACATGGCAATTATCCTTTGCGTAACTCATAAGTCCGATTACTTCGGCATGGTCCGCGTCGCCGACTATTATTGTCGCATAGCCTTTTTGAGAATAATCCCGTATGTTTGAATGAACTTTTTTAACAAGGGGGCAGGTGGCGTCTATTATTTCCATTGTAGTCGCGCGCAGTTTTTGTTCTTCTTTTTGAGGTATGCCGTGCGCCCTTATAACTAAAATGGAATTGGAATCGTTTATTTGGGATATGTCGCCAATGGCTTTAATGTTTTTTTCTTCCAAGGTTTCAATCACTTGGCGATTATGAATCAAGGGGCCTAATGTGTAAATGGGTTGTTTGCGGTTTCGCGCGAGTGCAAGAGCCATATCTATGGCTTTTTTTACGCCGGGACAAAATCCGGCGTGGCGCGCGACAAGTATTTTAACTTTTTCGGGCATAATTTGGAAGAATTATAATAACAGAAGCAAGAGGGAAGAAGCAAGTAAACAGCGTAGATATGCCGATATGTTGATATGTAAATACATTTAATAAGGAAATTTCCTATTTTACTTATTACCCTATCAACTTATTTTTGTGTTTTCGCCGTTTTGCTTCTTTAAAACTTGCTAAAATTTGTTTATGGAACGAATATTTGAATTAAATGCTCCGTTTAAGCCCAATGGGGATCAGCCTAAAGCTATAAAAAAACTTTTAAGTTCTTTAAAAGCGAAATCCAAGAATAATATACTTCTCGGCGTAACGGGTTCGGGCAAAACCTTTACAATGGCCTCTGTTATTGCCAAGTTGAACAGGCCGGCTCTTATTCTCTCTCCCAATAAAGTTCTGGCCGCGCAATTATACGCCGAATTTAAATCTTTTTTTCCAAAAAACGCTGTTGAGTATTTTATTTCTTATTATGATTATTATCAGCCCGAGGCTTATATTCCTCAAACCGACACCTATATAGAAAAGGACGCTTCAATTAATAAACAGATAGAAAAATTGCGACTTAAAGCCACCACTTCAATATTAACAAGGCCCGACACAATCGTGGTCGCTTCCGTATCTTGTATTTACAATATAGGCTCTCCGGAGAATTTTTCCAAACTTGGGCTTAAAATTGAAAAAGGCCAAAAGCTTGAAAGACGCGATTTTACCAAAGCGCTGATAGATATTCATTATCAAAGAAACGATATTGATTTTCAAAGGGGAACTTTCAGAATAAGAGGCAATATAATAGATGTTTTTCCCGCCGATCTTGATGTCGCGTTTAGGATGGAGTTTTCAGATGAAGTTTCGTTTATATCGGAAATAAATCCTTTAACTGGCGATGAACTTCGCTCTTTAAATGAAGTTTGGATTTATCCGGCCACTCATTTTGTTTCAACCGCCGGTGAAATTGAAAAAGCATTAATATCCATAGATAGGGAACTCACTGACAGGCTTAAAGAATTGAAGTCTCAAAAAAAGCTTTTGGAAGCTCAAAGGCTTGAACAGCGCGTAAATTATGATATGGAAATGCTCAGGAGGGCCGGTTATTGCAATGGCATAGAAAATTATTCCCGTCATTTTTCAAATAGGCCGGCGGGCTCAAGACCCGATTGCCTTTTGGATTATTTTCCGAAAGATTTTTTGCTTTTTATGGATGAGTCCCATGTGGGAGTTCCGCAATTGGGGGCAATGTATGAGGGCGACAGGTCCAGAAAAAACACTTTGGTTAATTTTGGTTTTCGCCTGCCGTCCGCGCTTGATAACAGGCCGCTTAAATTTGCCGAATTTGAAAAATTGCGTCCCGATTCGGTTTTTGTCAGCGCCACTCCCGGAAAATATGAAACTGCGTTATGCGGCGGAAAAAATGTAGCCGAACAGATAATAAGGCCAACGGGTTTGGTTGACCCTGAAATTAAAATTCTTGGGCTTAAAGGGCAGATAAAGACTCTTATGTCCGAAATTGAAAAGGTGTCGGCTAAAGGCGAAAAAACCCTTGTTCTGACGCTCACTAAAAAAAATGCCGAGGATTTAAGCGGTTTTTTCGCCGATAAAAAGATTAAAGCCAAATATATACATTCTTCAATGGACACTTTGACAAGGCTTGATATTCTCGGAGAATTCAGAGAGGGGAAGTTTGATGTTTTGGTCGGGATAAACCTTTTAAGAGAAGGTTTGGATATGCCGGAAGTATCGCTTGTTGCCATATTAAACGCCGATAATGAAGGTTTTTTAAGAAGCGAAACCACTCTTGTGCAGATTTCCGGGCGAGCCGCGCGAAATCGCTGCGGCAGGGTCATTTTTTTTGCCGATAGAATAACGGGTTCCATGGCAAGAGCCATATCTGAAATGGATAGGAGAAGAGAAAAACAAATAGCTTACAATAAACTTCATCATATAACTCCGCGAACCATAAAAAAACGCGTTTTGGAAATTAAAGAATTGGACGGCAGGCTTAAAAAAGAAAGCGCGAAATTGGTAGGGGAATTTTCAACTTTGAATATTAATCCCAAGAATTTAAAACGGGTTATGGCGGATTTGAATAAACTCATGAAAACGGCGGCGGATAATCTGAATTTTGAACTTGCCGCCGAGTATAGAGACAGATTGTTTGAATTAAAGGAAATGAGCGGGACAGGGAAGAAGTAAGTTTTACTTATCATCGTATTAATTTATTTCCGTATTTTCGCCGTCATGCCTTTATAAAATTAGTAAAATATAATTATGAAGAAGTTTGAAAAAACAATAAGACTCGCGCTTAAAGAAGATGTTTTAACGGGAGATATAACCACCAATGTTTTTGTTCCGTCAAAATATAAATTCAGAGGCATTATTACGGCTAAAGAAGCCGGAACGCTTTGCGGAATTGATATTGCCAAAAAGGCATTTCAGATAATGGATTCTTCCGCCAAATTTAAAACTTACGCCAAAGACGGAGCGAGCGTTTTTAAAGGTCAAAAACTGCTCAGTGTGGAGGGTTCCCGCAAAATATTAACCGCCGAAAGAACCGCTCTTAATTTTCTTCAAAGATTATCCGGCATCGCGACTTTGACTTCCAAGTTCGCGAAAGAATTAAACAAAAGCAAAACTTATATTTACGATACAAGGAAAACAACTCCCGGTCTGAGGGTTTTTGAAAAATACGCGGTAAAATGCGGCGGCGGAAAAAATCACAGGATGGGGCTCTATGACGCTTTTCTGATAAAAGATAATCATCTGGCCGCCTTGGGCGCCGAGCCTTACGGGGCTCTTAAGAAAAAGATAGATTTGATAAGAAAAAAGTATAAAGGCTATAAGATTGAAATAGAGGCCAAGACTCTCAGTCAGGTTGAAAAATTCACATTGCTTGGCGCGGATATAATTATGCTTGATAATATGAGTTTTGAGGAAATGAAAAAAGCGATTAAGATTATAAGAAATAGAGACAAGAGGCAAGAGGCAAGAGGCAACAACA
>DAOWGR010000085.1 GCA_030637365.1 Elusimicrobiota bacterium | reverse complement strand
TCACCCGATGGAAAAGAAGTCACCGCGTCGGGAGCCGAACCTCCCAAATATGAAACCTCTCCGCTTTCAATTGAATTGCTGAAATCCAAATCACTGTAGGACCAAAGCATTTTACCTTTGCCGCCATTATCATCAGCTTCGGCCGGGCCCGCGGCATATACAGCGTAATTGGTAAAAAACAAATTCCATTGAGTGGGATTGCCCGGATTATCGGACACCATATGGCCGCCTGAAGCGTCTTCGGTAACCTTGTCTTGCGTATTGCTCATTATGCTGTTCATATCGGTTAAAATCCATTCGGGAGCTGTAGCGCCGGTGGCGCTGGTCATATTTTTCGTCGCGAGAGATAAATCGGAAGGCAAATCCGCGTTAAAAGTGAAAATCATCTTGCCAAAATCAAACCTGTCATCTCTGGAATTTAAAACCACATATTTGAATTGATTGGCTTGCGGCCTGATAATATATTCCTCCATTCTCACCCTATTGCCGAAAGCGTCTATAGCGACTTTTCTCGCTTTATATTCCGATGATTGCAATTCGGCTTGAGCCGCTTTTAAAACGCTTTCTTTGGAAATCTCATTATAAAGCTCTTTTTTGGCCAATAATTTGGCGTCGCCTATGGCTGAATTCATACTTGCCGGCGGCCTGGGATTTTTTTTAACTTTTTGGAGCCCCTTCCCGATTGAAACTTCAACCATTTCTCCGGCTTTAAGCAAAGACATGCGGCCCGAAGCGTCTCCCGTCATCACACTTCCGCCATAAACCTCAACTCTGCTGTTTCCACTGCTATCGGCGGACACCATAAAATCCGTTCCTCTAACGGTGCAAACAGCTGACGGAGTTCTTACTTCAAATTTTTTGGAGAATTTTTTAGCCCATGAACGAACGCGTCCGAAAAAAAGGCCGATGGAAGTTTCTTTTTTATTCTCGGTTCTGAGTTTGAAAGACGATCTGGGAGAAAGCTGTATTTTTGTGCCGTCGTCCATATAAATGCGGACGGTTGAAGCTCTTTTGGTTCTAATCTGATCCCCTTCTTTGAGCATCAAACGAGACGCGGAAGAAATCCTTTTCCATTCGCTTGAGCCTTCTCTTTTATGTTCAACCCACCCTTTGGAATTGAAAATATAAGCCGCCGATAACAAATTGCTGAAAAACAGCACGACAAATAAAGAAATTATATATCTCATGAATGGACTCCTTTTAAAGATTTTAAAATTGGAAAACCATCAATTACACTCTGTAGGTCTTAGGTTGAGGAACAAAAACAGCGCTGTTTGCGATTTTATTGTTCTTGGCCTTAATCTCAAATCCTAATCCGCCATAATAGTGATATTATAAGTGTCTTTAGCAAGTATGTCAATAATATAAAAGAGTGACTTTGGATACACAAAAAAACATTCCGGACTCCGAGACTCCGGGACCCTTTGACCCCGGGACTATTTTATTGGGATATTTTGCGCAAATAATCAACAATGGTTTCTTTGCTCTTTTTGGGATATTTTTCTTTAAGCGATTCCATCACTTTTTCCCTGATTTCCCTTGAAGAACGATAAGCCCCTTCCTTGGGCAATTTGACGCCGCTTTTGTTTAATCCGCCCGCGCCTCCGGCTCCGACGGACGGCGAACCAAAAGTTTTAGGGCCGGACAATCCTCTTTTTTTTGACGCGGAAAGATTCTTTTGCTTTCGCATGCTTTCATTGATAGTATCACCCAAAGAATCCAATTCTTCAAGCGCCTTAAGCTGATGCTTCAAAGCTTTATCCATATCCCGGACATTCAGCGCCGAAAAAGCCTTCTTCATCTCGGCAATGGCTTTTGAAAGATGTTTTTGAGCTTTAACGGAAAATTTAAGAAATTCCTCTTTGGCATTATCTATATCTCCTTTAAGCTTGCGGGCATCGGCAATAATCCGCTTCTGAAGATTCGCGGAACCCGTGAAAAAAGTTTTATCGCTCAAGTCAAAAAATCTTAAATCGTTTTCTATGCCGCTGGACAAAACAAGGCTGAAATTCATTTCTTCCATAAGTTTTTTAATTTCCGAATTTTTCAATAATTCTGATTCTTTCTTTAAAACACCGATATTCCTTTTTAAACCTTCCCTCCACTTAATAACCTCTTCCACTACGGGAGTGGCGGATAATTCTCCTATGAAATTTATTTCCACTCCCGTAGTGGAAGAGGTTTGAATTTGAGTTGATAATTCAATGAGTTGTTTAAGAACTTCCTTCCTTTTAAGATTGATTTTAGAGACAAGCTCATCCGTAAAAACGGTATTTTTGGAAAAAGTTTCTTCTTCATTATCCCTTAATTCATCCCATAATTTTTTTATCTCTTTCAGTTTTTTCATTTTCCCTGCTCCGCCTTGCATTGACGATACAAAATCGGAATACTCGCTGAAAACCCGCCGGGTTTTTCTTATTTCTTCAAGAAGAGCTTTTGCCGCGCTAAGCGCTTCTTTAAGATTTCTGCTTTTTAAAGCTTTCCGCAATTTATCTGCCAAACTCAACGCTTTATCAATGGGAATTTGAAATCTCTTTTTTTCGCCGAAAGATTCACGATATTCGCGATTTCCCAGCATTTTGCCCAATGACCCCATCTCTTGGGCGAGACTTTTCATAATTTTGGAAAGGTCTTCCCAAAGTTTTTCATCCGGCTTGCCCGAGCTTTCGCGAGAAAGAGCTTTCTCTATTTTTGAAAGCGAATGCTCCCAATCTTCGGCTTTGAACTCAAAATCTTTCGCCGTTTGAGCTTTTAACAATTCATCCATTTTATTTAACCCACGCTTAAGAAAAGAAGTCATGGACTCTTGAGCGCCGGCGGCTTTTTCATAATTTCGCCCGTTAAATTCTTGAACAACCTTTTTTGCCCGAACTTCAGACATATGGGATATATCTTCATGGAGCGTTTCGTATTCATTTTTAAGTCCCGCGTTGAAATACGGATCACGATTTAAGTTTGAAAGAGCCTCTTTTGAAAGATTTTTAAATTTTTTCCAGCGCTTCAAAAAATCGGAAGCCTTAAAAGACGCGCTGCCTTGCGAAATATTAAACGCCTCTTTTTTCTCAGCCTTCAGCATTCGGGCAAAATTGCTCTTCATCTCGGACAGACCGGCTAACGCTTTAATATGATTTTTGTAAAAATTTTTTATTTTCACCTTAACGGGGGCTGACTCCGTCCACCTGAAATCGCTTCCGCCGGCGGGAAAATCATCAAAAACCCTCAAATAAAACCACGCATCCGCATCCGCATCCGACGCCAAATTCGGAAAAAACACATAAGTATCGCCTATAAATTCCTTTATGTTTTTTCTTCCAAAGACTTTTAATTCCTTTAAAACATCGTGTTTTTTATCAGCCTTGCCCTTAAATCTAATCTCCGATCTGAGCGAAATCCCGGACAAGCCGAAATCATCTTTAGCGTGATAAACGATTTTAATGCCGCCGCCGCTTGGCATTTCAATTTCAAACAACGGAGATAAAATATCGGCCGACGGAGGCAAATCCTTGATAATATCCAGTTTTTGAAATATCTTTTGAGGATTCATTAAACCGTCATCCGCCAACATTTCAAATTCAAGATTCATATTTTCATAAACGCTTATAGCCGCCAGAAAATTATCTTTTCCGTTTTTCAGTAAATTTATTTTTTTATAATCCGAAGCGCTTTTTATCCGCAGAACAATCTCGGAAGCTCTTTCGGAGGACGCGGCCTTAAACAAAATTTCGCTCCCTTCCAATACCGATATTCGCGCAGGAATATAAGAATAAATATTTTTTTTATTCGCGAAATAATCGGGACGATTCACAATAAATCTTATATCTTTGATTTGGGGATATTTACGAACCTTGAGACGATAGACACGACTTTTCATTGAACGATACTTAAGCCTGTAGCGAATGTCGTTTTTTAAACGAAAAATATTATATTCACGATCAAACAAATTTTCATTATCCCAATTGACGCTCACCCATCCGCCGCCTTTTTCTTTTATTTGCAAAACGGGGATAATATTTAATTTCTTCTTCCATGAAACTTTTATCAAAACGCTTTCATTTTCAACCACAGTCGCATTTTGAGGGCTGATTGTTAAAATATTTTCAAATTCATCGCCTGAAAAAGGCAAAACCATTCTTTGAGTTGAAAGAGGATTTCTTATCCAAATACAGCTGAAACATAAAGCCAGGCAAACGCCGCCGATTAATTTATTTTTAAAATTCTTAAAATCAAAAGCCGAAAACTTAATATTCTCGGAGTTTCTGATTTTCGCGCCGGTTTGAGCCAAATGCTCATCAATAAAAACTTGAGACGCGCCCTTGGTTTTATATTCCGGCGTTAAAATAAAATTCATGGCGGGACCGATATGCTTTGATATGTCCGGTTCTTTGACTGACAAACGCGATGAAAAATTTTCCATTCGCAAATGATAAAAAAGCTCTTTGGCCGCCTTTAATATTTCATACGCGAAGAATCCGCCGAAAACGATAAAAAGCGCCTGCCTAACGCGAACTTGAAAATAAAGCAATGAATCAAATAAAATCAGAATGACAAAAAATCCAAAGGCAATCATCAAAATTCCGACTAAAAAATTAACGCCGAAACTTATTAAATACGCCCTCCGCCATTTAAAAACTTGTTTTTTTATATCGTTTCGCAATTTCATACGGCAAACAAATTATATCAATATATAAACAGCGCGGCAGCGCGGCAGGCAACAGTGTGGCAGTAACAACAAAAACAAATCACATTATCAGCGCGGCAGCGCGGCAGGCAACAGTGTGGCAGTAACAACAAAAACAAATCATATTATTAGCGCGGCAGCGCGGCAGGCAAC
>DAOWGR010000186.1 GCA_030637365.1 Elusimicrobiota bacterium | reverse complement strand
TTCAAGAAACGGCGGCAAATGCCCTTATTGCCAAGCTAAAATCCCCGGCATTTGGAAATAATAAACCATTTTCCACCTCGGAGGTGGAAAATGGTTTATAGCGCGGCAGGCAACAGTGCGAAAGTGATACGGAACAAACCGGAGAATAGAAGCAAAAAGTAGCGGGCGGCTGTCCTTATCGGACGGTCAAAATTAAAGGAGGCTACATGAATAAAATTGGAAAAATTTTATTAATTTGCGGGGCGGCAATGTTCGCTTTAAGCCTTTTGGCAAGCGCTCAAGTCAGAAAGGCTCATTTCGCGGGCCATTTTTATCCGTCGGATAAAGCGGTCCTTGTTAAAATGGTGGACAAATATTTATCATCGGTGAAAAAAAAGAATATAAAAGGCAAAGTAAACGCCATTATTGTTCCTCACGCCGGCTATTCATTTTCAGGGCGAACGGCGGGCGCCGCTTACGGCAGTATAGACAATGAATATGAAACAATAGCGCTTATCGGCCCCTGTCACAGAAGTTATGTCAAAGGGGCGGCAATTTATGCCAAAGGTTCTTTTCAAACTCCGCTCGGCAAAATTAATATTGATGAAAAACTCGCGAAAAAAATATTAAAAGCGGATTCTATTTTTAAGAAAAACACTTTAGCTCATTCAAATGAACATTCCCTGGAAGTTCAGCTTCCTTTCCTTCAAAGAAAACTTAAAAAAGGCTTCAAAATTCTTCCTATCCTCATTAATGACGGGACCGCCGAAGAACTTGCCCGGATGGGTGAAATTATCGCCAAAGCTCTTAAAGGAAAGAAGGCGCTTATTGTTATTTCATCGGATTTGTCTCATTTTCCAAATCATAAAATCGCCAAACTTATGGATGAAAGCCTTATCTTTTCATTATCCGCGATGAACTCCGCTTATTTCTTAAAAACCACTGAAGTTTTATTGAATAAGCGCGTTGCCAATGTCGCCACTGTCGCCTGCGGGCGCGCGGCTATCGCGGCCGGCATGGCCGCGGCTTCGGCCTTGGGAGCCGATGAGTTTCTTAAATTGAAATACGAAGATTCTTTTGACTCAAATCCTTCTCAAAGTTCCGCTGAAAGCGTGGTGGGTTATCTTGCGGGAGCTTTTATTGAAACGGGAAAGAAAAGCGAACCTTTTAAGCTCAAATTATCCAAAGCGGAAAAAACGGAGCTTTTAAAATTTGCCAGATATTCAATATTATCGGAATTAAAAAGAGAAGACCCCAAATTCGGTCTGCGGCAAAATATTCTTTTCAATCAGCCCGCGGCGATTTTTGTAACACTAAAGAACAATGGCAGGCTTAGAGGCTGTATCGGCGGCACGGTTTCTCGTATGACGCTTTATGACGCGGTATTCGCTTTTTCAAAAGCGGCCGCTTTCGCCGACCATAGATTTATGCCGGTTAAGCTCAAAGAGCTTGAAAAAATAAATATAGAGATTTCCATATTGTCTCCTCTTGGAAAAATAAATTCCGATAAAGAAATAATTGCCGATAAACACGGTGTAATGCTGATTAATAAAAACAAATCCGGGCTTTTTCTTCCGCAGGTTTGGAAGCAGATTTCAAAAAAAGAAGATTTCCTCAATGAAATATGCGTTCAAAAAGCCGGCCTTAAGAAAAAATGCTGGCTGGATAAAAACACCAAAATCTATACATTTACAGTAGATTCTTTTAAAGAGTAAAATAGCGCGGCAGAGCGGCAGTGATACAGCGTGGCAGTTGAACGAAACAACAGAAAGCAGACTTGTCCTTCTGTAGGCTTTGGGGTAAGTCGGCTTTATCTTAAACAGGGTGGGACACATTCTCTGAAAAAGGCAAGGATTCGACTAAAAAGCGGGTGGCAGTAAGATTTGCCAATCAGGGATGTTCGGAACCCGACTTGGGCTTACTGGAGGGTGAGAGACATAGGGGCGACCGCTCGGAGACCCCGACCCTGATGGTAAACTTACTGACAGGACCCGCGGAAACAAACTATTTCCAGAAAGATAAATAACGGCATTTAAAAATCTCTGGATGAGTGAGTCTACAGACTTAATGGAATCTTTACCTTTTGAGCCTAAACGCCGGCCAGATAAATATGGCGGTGATTATCGCCAAAATAATCAGAGCTTTGCTTATTCCAAACAGCGGCATAAAAAATGCAGCCGCCATAAATCCGCCAAACGCGCTTCCCCATAAATCAAAAGCGTAAATTTTATGAGCTTGAGTTTTATTTATATTTACCGCTATTGAAAAGAAAATGCCGACCGCGAGTCCCGCGGCTATAAGAAACAAAATTAAAAAGCAAAATAAAGCGTTTGGCTCTAAAAACGATATTGTTTTTAAAGAAGCTAAGAGAAGGAGAGTTAGCAGAGCGGCGCCTGAAAAAATAAAGCCTATGATTTTTGGCGAATTGATTTTTCTGAATTTATAAGATCCAAAAGCGGTTCCCGCCATAAAGGCGGCAAAAAGCGCGCCCAGGTTCCATGTTAAATCGCCTGTTTTTAATTGAAAAACGGATAGAATTGTCATTTCCAAGACTATGCTCCAGAAGCCCAAAATGAAGGAATATGGCAGAAGCGGATTGGATATTAAAAGGCGGATGTTTTTAATTGTTTTTACGAATACTCCCGCCATGATGATTAAAATAAAAACCGCTCCAAGCATAAGCTTGTTGGAAACAAAGGTTGAGAGCCATATTTTCCACACATAAAAATAGGACACGGGATAATAGTCCGTGTTAATCTGCGGGTTTTTTACTTTTTCCAATCTAAGATGCAGCCATTCGGTTCTAAATCTTCCAAGGATAAAATCAAAATTTGTCGGCACATAGATTTTGTTTTTGATATGTCTGGCTTTATATCTCTTTTTTAAAAGCCTGGTTTTTATGTTTATTTTTGAGTTTGACGCAAGAACGGTCATTTTTTCGCCGGGGACAAATTTAATGTTTTCAAAATGCTTTTTTACCGTTTTAAGTATGCCGGCTGAAAGATAGGCGGAAGCGGGAGAGAGATAGTTTTCCGAAGATGGGATTTGAAAAACCAGAATTCCTTGTTTGTTAAGCTTTCTTGCCGCGAGAGAGAAAAATTCCCGCGTATAAAATCTGTTTATGCCGGCGTTTTCGGGATCGCCGTTGGTTATGAAAATCAAATCATAGTTTTTATCGCAGGTTCTAAGATATTGCCGGGCGTCTTTTTTTATGAAATTTATGTCCGAAACCGGAATTTCCAAAACATTTGAAAGCCATTTGAATTTTCGCCGGTCATTATCGGCTATATCAATATCGGAAGGATTGTGTTTTTTTACTTGATTTTTGAAATATATTCCTTCACTGCTTGTAAATAGAATTTTTTTTGGATTTTTATGCGCCAACAAGGGAATCGCCGTTACGCCTTCTTCAAATTGCAAATCAGGATATTGGGCGCTTATATTTCCATTCTCAAAAATCAGTGTTTGATTTTCCATTTTTTTGGCTTTGAGTTTGGAATAGGTCGTTTGCGTTGTAATGGTTAAAAAGGGTTTGTCGCTTTTGTGAAAGATAAAAGCTGAAAGTGTCAGAACGGCCGCGGCCGAGATAATCAATTGTTTCGGAAGATTTTTTTTTAAGAGAAAAAGAAATAAAAACGCGGCGGGCGCGCTTAGCATAAAAGCGAGTTTAAAAACGCTTAATTGCGGGAAGAAAAGCAGATAGATAATGGAAAATACGCCTGCGGCTATGGCGCCGATTGTTTCGCAAATATAAAAAGTTACGCTCTTTTCGCTTAGGGCTATATAGATGCATATTCCGTTTAAAATGGCCGGCAGAGATGTAAGAGCCGCGCTCATAATAAGCATCGTGAAGAAATCGGGCACCGTGCCGTGCTGCAGGAAATTTTTGGAATAATCAATGATTTTAAGCCAGATGGGGGAGATAAGAAGAAATGATATAAAAAACATTTCAGTGGAATCTTTTTTTTCGCGGATATTCGAAAAAAACGAGATTTTGCTTACTTTAATCGCTCCGATGGCTGTCCAAAAAATCCACGCGGCAAGCGCGCTTGCCAAGGATATCTCATGCGCGGAAAACAAATAAGATATTTCTCTCAGGGAAAAAATCTGGAACAATAACGAGAAAAAGCCGAAGATGAAGAAAAAGAGCCGCATAATTTTATATATTATAGTATAAATGAAAAAGCGACTTGCAGATTATTTTCCCGCCGCTCTTTTTTCCGGTTTCTTATTCTTATCGGTTTTTTTCTTTTCTCGCGGTATTATAACTCCCAAATTAAGCGGTGTTTATTCTTTCATGTGGCCGGCATATATCGCCATCATTGGTTTTTTTACGGTTTATACGGGGAAAGTGGCGCTATGGAGAAGAATATTCTTTTTAACATTGGCCGCGGGTTTTATTATTCATTTTAAGTTTAGTTTGATTTCGGATTTTTTCAAAACTTCTTGTTTTGAAAAAACGCCATATTGCCATATTGCCATGGCTTCGTCTTTTTTTAATTATCTTTATCAGCAATATCTCGGTTTTATGAGCGGGAATTGGCAAATGTGGGGAGTTCTATCGCTGGCTTTTCTTTGGCTTTTCGTAACGATTATTATCGGCAGAGCGTGGTGTTCTTGGGTATGTTTTTACGGCGGCATAGATGAATTGTTTTCCATTTGTTCGCCCAAAAAAATATTAAGCGTAAATAAAGCGGCTTTAAAATTTCGTAATTTTCCGATGATTTTGCTTGTGATTTTTTTGATAGTTTCATTTTCTGCGATGCAGCCTGTTTTTTGCCAATGGCTTTGTCCTTTTAAAGCGACATTTTCTTTTATGGATAATAGTTCTTTAATTAGAAGTATCCAAATAGGGCTTATGTTTATCGCATTGGTTTTTCTTATCCTTTTGCCGTTAGTGACGCGAAAACGAACTTTTTGCTCTTTCTTATGTCCTTTCGGCGCGTGGCAGGCTTTTTTTGGCAGATTTAATCCTTTTAGAATTTCAATTTCCAAAGATAAATGTTCAAATTGCGGTTTGTGCGCCGAGAAATGTCCGATTTTCGCGATAAGAAAAGGGAACTCCGATGAAAAACCGAAGATTTTGGATTATTGCAATTTATGCGGAGCGTGCGTGGATATATGCGAGCGAAAGGCCATTGAATATACGGTATTCGGATTTGAAATTTCCGAGCCGAAAACCGGTTTAAGTCAATTGCTGAATGTGCGATTTATGGCTGTTTTTTCTTTTCTTCTTTTTTCCGGCGTTTTGGGTTCTTTTTTTGTTCCCGCCGCCGTAAACGATTTGATAGAATGGATGAGATAAAAAAGAAGTCATCACGGGATAAACCCATGATGCCCTGATGTATATCAGGGCAGAAGCAAGAGGTCACCCTTAGGAATCTGAAAGATTTCAAGGCTATGCTGGGTGCCGTAACACAAGCTATGGTAATATGAAAAGGTAAGCTCCTTCCTAAGGATGTCTTAATCGCGCTTTAAAGCGCAAGACATTTTTGGATCTCTAAGGATCATTAGGGTAAAGTATATGTACCCTAAAACCTTAGAAAGGAGACTAACCTATGA
>DAOWGR010000053.1 GCA_030637365.1 Elusimicrobiota bacterium | reverse complement strand
TATTTTCATCCAGCCACTTTTTTGCCGCTTCAAATTTTGTCGCGCTCAAACCGCTTTTTTCAGGACCATGCATACTGTAACGAGAATCTATCAGAATGCTCAGATTGGGTTTTTTTATCGTTTTTTTTGTTTTAATGATTGAAATATTGAGAATAAACAAAGAGAAAAGCAAAATGGCGGAAAATCGTATTATTTTTATTGAAAGAGGAACGCGGGATTTTTTCAAAATAATAAATCCCGATATCAAAATAAACCAAAACGCGAATATAAAAAATAAATTATCCGAAAAAAGAAAATGTAAATCACTCATCTATATATCCTTTTGCTTCTCCCTGTGTAACTTTGTTCACGGGACTAACATCCTGGGAATCTTCCAGATTCCTAAGGGTGACTTCTTTTTATTCCCATTTATTGCCCCGCGTTCATCATTCTTAATTTGCGCAAAATATGAGGCTGATGAACGGCATCAAGTTTATAAGAGCCTGTAAGTCCGTACATAATGATATTTAATAACAGTTTCTTTCCGTGTTGTCTTTGCTCTTCTCCGCCCGGAATGCATTCATACCGATAACGGCCCAAAAGATCTTTCGGCCAAATTCCCAACAAATCATTTTTGGAATAAATAATCACGGAACGCCCCGCGTAAGCCACGGCGCTCGGGGCGTCGCCGAATATAAAACGCCCTCCGGGTTTTTTTATCAGAAAAAAACTTCGCAACGCGGCATGTTTTCTTGAAAAAGGCATAAGAGAATTTTCAGAAAATAAAATCTCCGTCGTTTTTTCAACCCAATTGTCAAAACCCGATCCCCCGCGGGCAAAACGATTATTAATAAAAAGAGTTCCTCCATGCATCAGATATTTTCTCAGTTTCAAAATCTCGGAAAAAGACAAAGTGCGCGGAGACGCTTTGCAGGAAAGAACGATAAACGGATATTTAAATAAGTCATTATCTGAAATTTCAATCTCCTTTTTAGTCTTATCAATGGTAATACTCGTATTGGAGGCGAGATAATTGAGAATTTCATGATGAAAATCGAAATTATCCGCGCATTCATCTCCTAAATTCAAACTAACCCATTGAAAATTTTGAGCATGGGAAAAAAGGGTGGAAACACCTGTTAAAATAAGGTATAAAAATATTTTTCTCATCACAATTACATCCTTACCCCACCACCTCTTTTATCTCGCCATGCAAAGCATGGCAAATTCGCAAAACGAATTAATTCGGCATTTATGCCGAATTGTAAAAAAAGAGGTGGTGGGGCTATATTTTCTCCGACAATATTCCTTCCGCGATAAAAAGCAAAACGCAAATTAAAAAAAGCAATTGCCACAACTGCGCTCCGTAAACCGCCGCTTTAAAATCGGAAAGAGGATCTTTGAGCCCTATAGTCCGCCACAAACCGGTATTTGCCAAGCTTATGGAGCTTTCGCCCTTTCTTCTGTCTATGTTTACCGCAAAACATCTGTCTCTCCATTCACCATCCGTCCAATGATAAATGCCCGGCGCTTGGGCTCGCTCAAAAATAAAATCTCCATTTTGAGGATGCTCAAAATATATTTTATTTCTCGGCCCCGTTATTCTAATCTTGGCAATATGGGAAGAATTCAGACCGATTTTAAATCTTTCTCCGATATAAATCATGCTCTTGTTTTCACCGCTTCTCTCGGCAAATGCAAAAAATTTTATAAACGAAAAAACAAAATCGGCAAAAACGGGCTTAAGAGCAATATCGGACCACGCGATATCAAATGAAGAGGTGAAAACGGCAATCGCCCCCAAGCCGCATTTCTTCCATATTAAAGCGGGATATTTATTTCCTTTTTCATCGCTAAAACGCCATAAAATATTTTTTTCCGCGACGACAAAATTAAAAAATTTCTTTATCTTTATTTTATCAAGCTCAAAACCCGCGAAATTATTTTTTTTAAAAAAATTCCGCTTCCGGTCGGAACTTAAACCATACCGGCCGATTTTTTGATTATCCGTTTTTAAGCCGTAATTTTCCGCGAAACCGCGAGGATATTCTCCTCCCAGAGAAGATGGAATAAGCCAAAGTTTTCCTCCGCTTGAAACAAAACTTTTAAGATTCTCGTTTAAATCGGCGGATTTTTTTTGTCCAATATAAATAATAAGCCGATATTGTTTCAATTCCCGCTTCTCCATTCTTTGAATATCGGATAATTTTAAATTCACGAAAGTAGCATTATTAAGCAAATTTTTCAGAAAATAAGCGCTGAATCCGGCTTTAAGCTGCCGGGGATTATCATACAATAAAAGCGTTTTTACGGCTTTAGCGGGTTTTTCAAAAGCGTAAAAAAATTTGTCATCAATGGAAAGATTGTCTTCTTTAAGAGAAATACTTCCGCATCTGTCATAACTCGCGGCTTCTTGTTTCTTCTCGGGTAAAATAAATTTAATAAATCTTTCCCCGCTTTTAGGCATATCAAACAGTCTGTCTTCCTCAAACTTTCCTTGCGCGAATGTTACGCGCCGGGAAATATTTTTTTCATCGTTTATAAACCGAACCGCGAGTTCCGCTTTTGATTTATCGCCAATAACCGCATTTTTTATAAAACTGTTTTTTCTTTCTTCTCCAAAATAAGAGCCCAGAACGATTATATCCTTATTGTAAGACGGAATATCTTTAAATTTCAGCGAGGAATTTTTAAAGCCGTGAGAAGCCAAATCGCCGACTATTAAAATAACTTTTTTTCCGCCGCTTTCTTCTAAAAAAAACTCATAAGCTTTGTTTAAAGCGGCAATATAATTCGTTCCCTTAAATCCGGGTTTTGACGCCTTGATTATATTTTCAAGCGAAGAAAAATCATTGCTCCAATTTACGCGCTTTGTTTCCATTTCTTCCGAAAAAAAAGCCACCGCCGCTTTATCCTTTTTTCCAAGACTTTGAAGTATTTTTAACGCCGCGCCCGCGGCCACATCATAAACCGTTTTGCCGGAAGATAAATACCGCGTTGAATACGACCTGTCAATCAGGATTAATAATTTAACGCTTTCTTCGCCGCTCGCGCCGACTCCAATTTTGGAAATAAATTTATTTGTTTTTATTACAGGCTTGGCAAATGCCGCCACAAGCAAAAGCACAATCAAAAATCTCAACATAAAAATCAGATATTTTTTAAAGCGAATGATATTGCGATTTTTCAAATAAGCCCTTTTTATCAAAAACAATGAACTGAACAATTCTTTTTTTTGTTTTTTAAAAAAAAGAAAATGAATTATAAAAGGAATAAAGACCAGAGGAATAAAAAATAAAAAATTGGAATTAATAAAATGCATAACCGTTTACCGCCACCACTTGAACACTAACGGGTGTCCGTAGCAATCCTTCGTTAGACAAGTCCACTCTCGCATAATCACGACGCTTAAAGCGCCGCGCCGAGGTGGGAGAGTCTGATTATAAAAAATTCAATGACATCATGAGTTCAGAGACAAAACAAAAAACCAAGCCCCCTACGACTCCCGGACTCTTCGACTCCATCAACTAAGTATATACTTCTCAATCGCTTTTTCAAGAGGCATATCGCTGTAACAACAAAAATAAGGAATTTTCTTAACTGAAAAAGATTCCCGGCAATACCCAAGCCATTTATCAAATTCTTTTTTATATTCCCGCCTTATCGTTTCGCCGCTTAAAGACATTTCTTGAAAAGTTTCCATATCTTTAACACTGACCTGGCCGCGCCATGACAGCTCTTTTTCTTGCCTGTCAATAATATGAAAAACCGTCGCCTTTATTTTTTTAGCGGTTATCAATTTTATAACTTCATCAAAATGCGCGTAATCCAGCATCAAATCCGAGAAAAAAACTATCGCCGAGTTATTATCCAGAGTTCTCAAATAATCTTTAAGCCTTGCGGGAGGAAGAGAAACGCCTTGAGGTATTATTTTTGAAAGAAGATCGTCAAAAACGATAAGCTGATTAAGACGATTGGAAAATCCCGTTTTTTCGTCATTGGACTGTGACAGGCAAAAAAGAGAGCTCGGATCATTTTTAATCAAAGTATGACAAGCAAAAGCCATAAAAAGCCGAGCCGCGTATTCCCATTTGCTGCCGGAAGAAGCTCCGCTCTTAAAAGCCATTGAACCAGACGCGTCGATTATAAAATTGCGCTTTAAAGCTTTTTCCTGAAGATGCCTTTTAATAAAGAGCTTGTCTTTGCGGGCATACACTTTCCAATCAATAAATCTTGTGTCATTGCCCTGAACATACTGCTTATATTCGGTAAATTCCTGACTCCGCGCGCAGGAAAAATTGGATAAATGTCCGCCATCCAATACTCCTGAAAATTGAAGCGGAAAATTTTTATTTTTAAAAGATTTTATTTTGATTATCGTTAAGGCGTCTATAAATTTCATATCGCGCGGTCAAGAAGCTTTTTAATTATTTCATCGGGAGTTATCGCTTCAGCCTGCGCTTGAAAATTTAAAACAATCCTATGGCGCAAAACGGGGGGGGCGACTTTTATAATATCCTCTTGGCTTACGGCAAATCTTCCATGAAGCAGGCAATTGGCTTTGGCGGCGAGAATAAGCGATTGCGACGCCCTCGGACCCGCTCCCCATGAAATCCATTTTCTGGCAAATTCGGGAGAGTTTGCCGCCCCGGGCCTTGAAAGCCTGGCAATCTTAATCGCGAATTCAAGAACGGATTTATCCACGGGAACCTTGCGAACAATGTTTTGCAATTCAACAATCTCTTCACCTGTAAGAATTTTTTTAATCTTCGGAAATTTCAAACCGGTTGTTCCCTCCACTATCTCAACTTCCTGATTATGATCGGGATAATCAACATTTATCCGCATAAAAAATCTATCAAGCTGAGCCTCGGGAAGAGGATATGTTCCCTCCTGTTCAATGGGATTTTGAGTGGCCAGCACCATAAAAGGCGTTGGCAAATCTCTGGTTTTGCCAAAAACAGTCACTCTTTGCTCCTGCATGGATTGAAGCAAAGCGGATTGCGTTTTTGGAGGAGTTCTGTTTATTTCGTCTGCCAAAACTATATTGGAAAATATCGGACCCCACATAAATTCAAGTTTTCTTGTTTTTAAAGCGATATCCTCCTGCAATATTTCATAACCCAAAATATCCGAAGGCATTAAATCGGGCGTAAATTGTATTCTGGAAAAACGCAAATCAAGTATTTCACTGAGCGTGGAAACAAGGAGAGTTTTAGCCAGTCCCGGCACCCCGACAATAAGAGCGTGCCCTTTTGAAAAAAAAGTCAGCAATATTTCATCTATGACATTTTCCTGCCCGACGATTACCTTATGCATCTCTTTAACTATTTTTGTTCTGCTTTCTTTCAGTTTATCGGCTAATTGCAAATCCTTCTCTTCACTCATATTAAAACCTCGTTTGGCGCTAATTAAAAAGCGGCTGTTTCAAAACAATATTATAGTTAAAATTATAGCGGCAGTGTCAAAGAGTCTGAGAATTTGAGCGCTCTCCATTACTACGGAGGCGAGTCCATCGAAGATTCAATGGTGGAGACCCGCAAACAGCTTGCCAGCCTAAGTCATAGTGGAGAGCTTTAATGGTGGGAAGATTGAGATTAAAGTCAAGAACGGCAAAAAAACTGTGTCCGGCTATCAAGAACCCCGACTTTTTTGACACTTTAATATTCAGGAAAAAAACTTTTATGGAGAAAATCGCGCAGGGCTGCCCATTTGGGGGGTAGGGTGAGGGAGGCAGCCCTGACATTTTTATTGTAACACCATTTTTGACTATTGTCAAGGGCCCGCCATCTTAAAAATACCTTGTTTGAAAGTTGAAAAAATGTTTAGTGAAATTTGAATGCGGTAAAACCGACGAATCAATATCGAAAACTTTTAAATCGCGGCAAATTCTTTTTAATTTAATCTCCGACTCACTTAACCTTTCCGATAACCCTCTGTTGTGTTCGTGTCGCTCCAGCGCAAATCCCAAATCGCAAAAACCGCCAAACCGCTGTTAATTTAAAATTCCAAACTTTCCCGCCAATTTGTTGGACGGAAGCAAAGGAGAACACGCGCCGTATCGCTTATCCGCTCTTCTCTCATATTACCCCGCCCGACTTTTCGCGCTATTGATTTATAAAGGCGTTTTTCTTATAATTCTATAATAGTATAGTAAAACGAAATAAAATTATTCTTCCACAATAGCGATGAATTCATTTTCCATAGTTTTATCATGTTTCCGGGGGACGCTTGAAGACAAAAACAATTTTA
>DAOWGR010000172.1 GCA_030637365.1 Elusimicrobiota bacterium | reverse complement strand
TGCCACTCTTATAAAATATAGTTCAAGGATAAAATGAACGCTGTTAACGCTTCACGCGTTGTTTTAGATAGAAAGCGGCCTGCTTGTGATTGGGGTCAATTTTAAGAGTGGCTTTTAATTCTTCAATAACTCTATCGGCATCTTTGCGCCAATAAAGAATGGCCATATTATAATGAGCTTGGGCGAATTTTGGATTTCTCTGCAGAGCTTTTAAATAAGCCTTTTCAGATTCATCGGGAAAACCGGTTTTTTCAAGACTAACGCCGTAATTAAGCCAGGAATACGCCGCGGCTTTTGAAACCCCCGTTATCGCGTCCTTTAAAGAATGATAATCATCGGCAAGTTTAAGAAGATTTTCATTAGCCTCGGCGGATTGCTTGAAATACTTTTTACCGGTTTCCCAATCGCCTTTGGAAATATAATAAAAACCGAGATAAAGATACGGCTGAGCTTTTCCGCTATCGGCAAGACGGCACATATAAAGCTTGTCCCTGATATCCTCGTTCATTTGAGAACGCGAGCTAAGATAAGCGGAAAGGCCGACTACAGCTTGAATATAGGAATTGGCAAGATCCCGGCCAAAAAAATCATTATAAGGTTTGCCAAGCCATTCAAGATTAAAAAAATGCCACAA
The DNA here is from genome assembly GCA_030637365.1 of Elusimicrobiota bacterium. GTDB lineage: Bacteria > Elusimicrobiota > Elusimicrobia > Elusimicrobiales > UBA9959 > JAKLQJ01. Next base: position 1,808 of record DAOWGR010000172.1, on the reverse strand, counting down.
ATTGGAATTTTCCGAGTTAAACTTTCGCGCGGGATAAATTTCACTGATCATGCCGCGCGGAATGGACGGCAAGCTATCAGGCAAAGCGGCATCCATGGTAACAAACATATTGTTGCCGCTCATTTCAGCCATATCGGCCCAATTTGAAATATCGCCTGAATTTAAATTTAAAGGGGAAAATCCTCCGCGCCAAATTTTATATGAATTCTGATACCACGCGGAACCCGAAAGACCTTGCGCTATTACCTTGATATCAGGCCGCTCGCGCTTAATATTTTGCAAATACCAAAGTGAAAAAAGCTGAACATCGTTTTTGGCGACAATAATGCCGCCGGGTGGAATACTTTTAAAAACATCTTCGGCATAATCGGAGGCGAAAAATAACCATCTTCTGTTTGACGCGGGAAGATTATGAAAGGCGGAATAAACTATTGAAGCCGCCAATATAGAGCCGCATAAAATAATGTATTTGCTTTTTTTCAATTCATAAAGATGAACCGCGTTCTCTTTAGCCGCGCCGGCTATGGCGGACGCGCCCTCCGTCACTGAACAAATTATGGCAAACGCGCCCAACGCTATCCAGAAAAGAAGGGCTATATTCGGAATTAAATAATTAGGCTCCACGATAGCCAAAGCGTGAGGATTGGGCGGCATATTAGCCAAAAAAAGGAAAAACGGCCCCGTAACGATAAAGAGAGTTAAAATTGAATAAAACTTTTCTCTGGATAATAAATACAATTTATGAAAACCGAAAGGAACAAACAGTAAAGCAAAACTGAAATTGGAAAACGCGTGAATAATATAATGTTTTATATTGGGCAAAAAGAGCTCGCCCATAGCGTAATTTTTGGATATTAAGTCTAAAGTGGAGCCATAGCTTTTTCGGGTTATCACGGCTAAAAATGTGGCAATATCCGCGGGATGACTCCAATCAAACAACGGATTGGCATTGGAACGCGCGAGCAGATAAAAATAAAGTGAAAAGCCTAAAGTAAAAAACGCCGTTGCTAACAAAACTTTTTTAAAAAAATCGGTTTTTAAATCGGTGAAAACATCTTTAAAAAGCAAAATTCCCAGCGCGGGCGCGATTAACAGTATATCCATTCTGTTCGTCATAAAAAGACCCAGCAAATAGGACAAAAGAATTACCTTTTTAAATGAATATTTTTCGAAAGCGTCAAAAGCGGCGTAAATCAGAATCGCGGCGAGCAGGATATTTAAGGAATACATCTCCGAAACGGTGGAAACCGTGTGAAAAGTAAAATTAAGGCCAAATAAAGCGCAGACAAAAAACGCGATCCAAGCAGGCGTAAATTTAATCAAAAGGAGATAAAAAACATATAGAGCGCCCGCTCCGCAGACAGCGGAGAAAAAATTCAATTCATAAGCCAAATTGCCAATGGGAATAAGCAGAGTCGCGATTTTACCCAAAAGTATGTATAAGGGATAACCCGGCTGATGAGCTATGCCGAGCGTGGCGATATCGCAAACCATTTCTCCGGTATCGCGATAGGGGGCTATTGTCGGGGATGAGGTATAGGCGTAAATGCCGAGAAAAAGGAAGAATAGCGCAAAACCCGCAATGGCTCTAAAGTCCTTCCTTAGTATTAAATTTTTTATATACTCCGACATATGGTTCTATTTTATATTTTAAAAGGCTTAAATACGAATTTTCACAGCGTCAGACACAATATCCGAAGAAAATTATTTGGGCCATGTCAGCTGTATTTACTCACAGGACCAAGGTCGCTTAGTACTGTCGCTGGAACAACGAACCTTTCGGTTCATCAGATGCAGAAAGCTATGTC
>DAOWGR010000125.1 GCA_030637365.1 Elusimicrobiota bacterium | reverse complement strand
TGCTTTTTTTACATAGTCGGCGTATTTTTGAAGCGCGGACATTCTGTAGGACTTGGCTTTGCCGTGCTGCTCTTTAATTAGGTAATCCGCGAGATAGACGGTTGTGCCTTCGCACCAATTGCCTTTCGGATAATCCACAAAAACGCCGTTGCCCCACCAGTTATGAAGTATTTCATGGGGATAAGAGGAATTAAGAATGAAAGGCAATCTTATTACCGTCGGCCCAAGCAATGTAAATGACGGCATTCCATAGCCCGTTTCCCAGAAATTTTCCACCAGGGCGAATTTTTTATAGGGATATTGTCCGATTAATTCGGAATACATATTCACATAGCGTTTGGTGGCATTAAGATATTTATCGGCAAGCGGTTTGTCGGGAGTTCTTAAAAAGGCGTAATATTTTATTTTCTTGTCCGAAAGCGAATATTCCGTGAATTTTCCGACCGATAAAATAATATCATTTAAAGGTTTTTTTGACTGCCAAATCGTTTTGCGCGCGGATTTTTTTATTCTTTCTCCGCCGGTCACCAAAGAATAGTTTTTCGGAAGTTTGGCCTCAAGCTTGAAGGTTATAAGTTCGTCTTTAATTCTGGGAAACCAGTAGCTTGAGCTTGAAAGATAGCAGCCTTCTTTCGCGATTATTCCCGGGGTTCGCGAAAAGCTTCTTGAATATTCTTGAGCTTCTTCTTGGAGCGGATGATAAATTTTTCCTTTATAACTTACGCGGAATTTTTTTATTTTACGGGAAGAAATCAATTTGAAGCTTTCAAATATTTTTTCTTTTGAATTTGAAGGGGAATCTTCTTTGATTTTTTTTAGTTTAATTCCTTTTGTAAGTAAAATCGGGTTTAGGCCTTTGTGAAGCGTGAATGAAACTTCTTTCACGGGTTCGGGCAGTTTTATCGTGTCTTCAACTTTTATAAAGTTTGAGGAAAGTTTTAATTCCATTTTTAAATCGTGATGGACTATTTGAGCGCGCGCATTCGCGCAAAGCGTCATTGTCAGAAAAAGCAAAGCGATTTTTTTCACCCCACCACCTCTTTTGTCTCGCCATGCAAAGCATGGTAAATTCGCAAAGCGAATTGTTTTGGCGCAAATGCCTAAATATGATAAAAGAGGTGGTGGGGTCATTTTAATCTCCGGTACAAAGTTCAGATAATTACTGTTAAACAAATATACTATAATTTTATAAGATTAAGGACAATTTTCAAATTTGTCACTCGACTGAAGGAGCTTTGATGACCCCACCACCTCTTTAATTGCCCAAAGGGCAATTCGAAAATATCAGGAGATATTAATATATGAAAAAACATGATTTAAAATACAACCGTGGCGCTATAAGGCGCCACAAAGAGGTGGTGGGGTGAAAAACAAGACCCCCATCGCATTGGTTATGGTTATTGATGCCGTAGGGCTTTCCACTATTGAGCATTTGCTTAAAAATTACGCCAAAGATATAAAAATGCCCAATTTATCCAGGCTTGGTCTTGGGCGCATTATCTCTCCCGAATTTAAAAAAAGATTTTCCGCGGCAAGCGGTAAAAATTATGCCGCGGGAATTAATCAGGCGTCGGCTACGGCCGACAGCCTTGTCGGTCATCGCGAAATGGTGGGGATTGTCGACGATAGAACTTATGAGCTGTTTTATGACGGTTTTGATAAAAACTATCTGGCGGAACTTGAAAAAAGAACCGGCCGTAAAACTTTTTTCAATAAGATGGCCGGCGGAATTGAAGCTATAGAAATAAACGCGGATGAGCATGAAAAAACGGGCAATCTTATAGTTTACGCGAGCAAATGCGACCCTCTTGTGCAAATTGCCATGAATGAATCCGTTATCGCGGTTCAACAGCAGCATGAGATCGCGGATATCGCTTTTAAGCTCGCGATGGAAATGAAAATCCCTATTACTCGCGCCATTGCCCGAAGTTATATAAGAAATTTGGAAGGTGAAATAGCTCGCACCGCGAACCGTTATGATTCGGTTTTGCCGATAGGCGGAAAAACTTTAATTGATATTTTTTATGAGAAAAATATTTGGACCATTGCCGTGGGCAAAACCAGTGATTTGGTAAATACGCGCTATCATGAAAAGATAAAGCTTAAAGAAAAAGATTTTATTGATCCCTCATTGGGCCTTAAATTTGTTCATCCCAAAAAGAAAGATTCAAATATTTTTTCAGTGCAGGGGATAATCAATGCCATAGCGTCTTCAAAATGCGCGTACAGGCCGTTTGGAGCTTTTATTTTCGCCAATCTTGTGGATACCGACAGTCTTTACGGCCATACCAGAGATATTGAAGGCGCTATAAAATCCATAGAAGAGATAGACCGCAATATTCCGCTTATTGAAAGCCGTTTGGATTATGGCGATGTTTTTATGATTACCGCCGATCACGGCATGGAGCACAAAGACGATTATGGCTATCATTCGCGCGAGCCCTTGCCTTTAATAGCGGAAAGAATAGGGTTTGATTCAAATCTTGGCGGCATTAAAACAGGAGTATGCCAAGGACTGACGGAAGTCGGACATATAGCTTCGCAAATCCTGAATTGTGAAAAAGAGTATTTGGCTCTGCCGGGCGTAAAAAAATAATTTATTCAGAAAGAAAAAATAAGATGCGGGAATTAGAGAAACTCCTTAAATTCTCTAAACTCCCAACTCTAAACTGGTATTTACGGCTTATAATACGGATTTATAAACGCGCGATAAGATTGGCGGGTCAGGGCTTTCCAGTTATAACGATTGGATGGATTCCAGAGTATCCAGCTTTTAAGAGAATTGAATTTAGCTGCCAATATTTGAGCCCTGACTTCATGCGGGCCGTATTTGTGTCCGATTGAAAAATCCTGCAAATATGGTCTTAGTTTGTAATAATTTTTGCCAAGTTTTTCCAAGGCGTCGCGCAAGCCGAAGTTTATTGTTTTATAGGGACTGCTGTTGGGATTTTCCAAGTCGTATTGTCCGGAATAATAATGTGATGGATACATCATCGGATAAACGAAATCGGCATTATTTGCTATCACTTTAATATTTTGGCCGATTCCCATATCACCTTTCGCCGTGGTGGTCAGGCCGAATACGGCGGCCGATATTTTCACCTTATAGGGTTTAAGATGTTT
>DAOWGR010000080.1 GCA_030637365.1 Elusimicrobiota bacterium | reverse complement strand
TTTTTCGCTTATGAGAAAGTCCGAATTTAAAAACTTTGGCGGAATTTTTTTAATCAAGTCTTCAAAAGAAGAAACGCCTATTTCTTTAAGCATTTCATCCTTTTGTTTTTTTGTATTGGATATGAACATAGTCGGTCCTCAGAATCATAATAATAAACGGCGTAGATATGGAAATACGATGATATGTTGATAAGGAAAAAAATAAATAAGTAATGGGTTTTTGTTTTCCCATTGTTGATGTTTTATGACCTCTTGTTTCTGCTGTTACATATCAACATATTCACATATTTTCGTATTTCCGTTGTTCGTGTTTTATTTACACGCTTTGTTTCACAAATTCCTGATAAGCGGCAAAATCCATTAAATCTTTCAATTCATCCTGATTGCCGAGCTTGATTTTATACATCCAGCCGTCTTCAAGAGGAGATGTGTTTATTAAAGCGGGATCGCCGTTTAATTTATCATTTATCGCCGTAACGTCTCCGGAAGCTGCCGCGTATATGTCAAAAGCGGATTTTACCGATTCCACAACGGCGCAGGGTTTTTCTTTTTCAATTTTCTGGTCTATTTTTGGAAGTTCCACAAAAACCACATCGCCCATTTCTCCCTGGGCATGTTCGGAAATGCCTATTGTGGCGTTTGCGCCTTCAACAAATATCCATTCATGTGTTTTGGTGTATTTTATTTCTTCTTGTTTTGGCATATGTTTCTCCTTGGTTCAAAATCTAAATTTTGTAAGCCGAACCTCTATAAAATGGCAATTTGCTGATTTTAGCTTTTACAAGTTTTGAATGCAGTTCAATTTCAATTTCTTCTCCGCTTTTCAGTTTCGGCATATTTAAATAGCCTACGCCTATGCCTTTCTTTAAAGTGGGGGAATAGGTTGCGCTGGTAAGCTTTCCTATTTCTTTTCCGTCTTTAAATACTTTACAGCCGGGCCTTGGAACGCCTCTTTCTTCAAGAATGATGCCTTTCAATTTTCTTTTTATACCTTCTTGTTTTTGCTTGAGAAGGATATCTCTGCCTGTAAATTCGCCTTTTTCAAAACATACCGCCCATGCGCAATTTGCCGCAATGGTTGTATTATCGTCATCGGCGTCCTGTCCGTATAATAAGTAACCGGCTTCAAGCCTTAAAGTGTCTCTGGCTCCAAGCCCGCAGGGCGTAATGTCATAGGGCGAGCCCAGTTCCATAAATTGTTGCCAAATATCGGTGATAATTTCATGAGGAGCGGTTATTTCAAAGCCGTCTTCTCCCGTATAGCCCGTTCTGCTTATAAAGCAGTCTTTATCAAGAATCTTTTTTTCAATAATGCCGAAACGCAAAAGGTTATTGGCTTCGGGCGCGAATTTTTCCATTATATCAATGGCTTTCGGTCCTTGAAGAGCTATCATGGAAAATTCCGAACTTCTGTCAACAACTTCAACATTCATTTTTAAAGCTTTCTTTTTAAGCCATTCATAGTCTTTTTCTATTGTGGTGGCGTTCACAATCACAATATATCTGTTAAGAGCCAGACAAAAGCCTATTATATCGTCCACTATGCCGGCTTCTTCATTGGTTATATGCGAATAAACGCCTCTGCCTATGGTGGCCAGTCTGAAATCATTGGTAGTGCTTTTTTGGATAAGCTTGAAAGCGTCAGGTCCGTTAAAAAAAATCTGTCCCATATGGGAAACATCAAATATGCCGACGGAATTTCTTACCGCCGCGTGTTCTTTTAATATTCCTTCAAATTGAATAGGCAATTCCCAACCGTGGAAATCCACCAATTTGCCTTTATGTTTTTTCAGGGTTTTATTGAGAGCGGTTTTCTTCAGGGTTTGCGCCGTAGACATTTTGCCTCCAAAAGGTAAGATACATCAAAATCATTATAGAAAATAAAATAATATATGAGCAAATGGATGAATCCTCCTTACGGATGATTTATTTTTTTGGGCGGTTAATTATAAAAGCCATTAAAGTAAAAAGGGCGATAAATACTGTGGAAATTATTATTATCAAGGGATTGATATCGGGATAAACCAGTTTTTCAATGTAATGCACTATAAATGAGCCGGGATACATTAATTCGGGCGCGTATTTTGCTTTCAAAGTATTTTCAAGTATGGTTAAAGGGCAATATTTTCCGAGAAGAGCCAATATGCCAATGTAGATTATGCCGCAAAGATGCAGCGTTCTGAACAGTCGCCAATCGGAAAATCTTTTGCGCCAAAAACTTGCTATGGCAAGAATAAATCCTGCCAGCATAAACAATATCCATGCAAAATGTGTAATCACAATTAAATCGGCAAGAATTTTATATATCATTTTCTTTTCAAACTACATTGGCTCTGTTAAGCGGTTTGCTGATAGCGGTTTAACTGTCTATTGTTATGCCTATCGGGCAATGATCTGAGCCCAGGGCGTCTTTTAGAATAGAAGCGTTTTTTAGTTTATCTTGATATTCCGAATTGATAAAAAAGTAGTCCAATCTCCAGCCCACATTTCTTTCCCGAGCTCTTGTTTTATAATCCCACCATGTATAATTATCGGGCTCTTTGTTGAAGTGTCTGAAAGTATCAAGCCAGCCTTTTTTTGTTATTTTATCAAGCCAAGCTCTTTCCATTGGCAGAAAACCCGTATTCTTTTCATTTTCTTTTGGGCGCGCCAAATCTATTTCATTATGCGCCGTGTTTACATCGCCGCAAAATATGACGGCTTTTTTTGTCTTAAGTTTTTCCACATGTTTGAAAAAAGCGTCATAAAAATCCATTTTATATTTCAGTCTTTCGGGGCCTTGTCCGCCGTTTGGAAAATAGGCCGTTATGAAGAAAAAATCCTTATATTCAAGACTGATAAATCGGCCTTCCGAGTCAAATTTTTTAATGCCCATGCCTTTTGAAATATTGAGCGGTTTTTCTTTAAAAAAAACAGCCACGCCGCTATAACCTTTTCTTTCAGCCGATGACCATATTGATTGATAGCCGTTTAATTCCTTTTGCTCAATTTCCAGTTGTTCTTCATTTACTTTGGTTTCCTGCAAGGCGAGAATAAAAGGCTGTTCCTTTTTAAGAAAATCGGCGAATCCTTTTTTGAGGATTGCTCTATAGCCGTTTATATTCCAGGATATTAGTTTCATAATGAAGAAAGGGTAGAGGGGAAAGGGTTTAGGGTATAGAAATAAGGAGTTTTCTTATTTAATTTTTTAATATTCATTTCTTTATCTTTGTTTTTTACTGTCGCTTTGCCGCACTTTCGCGTTATTCTATTATTTTATAAAGTTTGGCGGTTTATTTTGCAAGTCTTGAAGCAGTGTTCCTTTATTATTAGAATGAACTGTATGGAGAATATAATGACAGATAATTTTTCAGTGGGAATTTGCGGTTCGGTTGATAATCCAGACAAAAAGTATGACCCTATGATATATTGCAAAAGCGAAAAGGGAAAGGCTTTATTATATGAATTGGCATCCAAACCAAAAAATAAAGAGAGCATTGAGCCTGATTTGCTTGAAGGTCTATTGCTTGTGGAAGCGATAAGAATTGTTGGAGATAAATGTTATATAAATTTCCCTATTTTCTTAAAAGAGGATAAAAGAATTATTGAGAAAGTTGCCGAGAAACATGCCGCCAAGCTCGCGTCGCAAATACGCGCAAAGCGAGAACAACTGTTTAAATTGTCTGATGAATTGGAATATGCTTTGGTTGGAGCGGAAAAAAATCTGTTTCTGATTATAGGTTGCGCGTGCTTGGATTGGAGATGTTTGGATTTATTCGCGAAACATGGTTATCTTATTTTTAGTCCCAAAAAAGCCGGCGGCAATGAATATACTCTTTGGGGTCAGGAAAAAGAAGAAGTAAGCCAGAAAGAGCTTTATTTGGGCAGTCATAATGAAGAATGCGGCGACTATACTTTTACGACTTTTGGGGCTAATGAAA
>DAOWGR010000055.1 GCA_030637365.1 Elusimicrobiota bacterium | reverse complement strand
GTGGTAGGGTCATAATAATTCTCTCTTCCAGCTATCTTTTAAAATAAAAACATCTTCTTTCAAAAGTCTTTTTTGACTAAGTTTAATATCCAATAAAGGCCTTTCCGTAACAACTCCCACTTTCTTAATAGCCAAACCGCAAATAAGATTTAAGAATTTTTTTTCATGCTCTTTCTCAATCTCAATAATGATTCTTGAAGGAGATTCGCCGAATAAAAGTTCCATGGCGCTTATATCTTTTTCTTTGGCCATATTTACAAAATCAATATCGGCTCCAAGACCGCCTGAAAAAGCCATTTCGCTTATCGCGCCGGCAAAACCGCCTTGAGACACATCATGCGCCGCGGCCACAAAACCTTTATTTATGGCTTTTAACGCCGCCTCATAAAGTCTGACCGCTTCTTTAATATTTAAAGGGCTTACAAAATTATTGCCGCTTTCATTCATCTCATTATAAATTGAACCGCCCATGCCGCGGTTTGTTTTGCCAAGCATATATATCGGATTTCCGGCTTTTTTTAAATTCATCGTAATGGCTTTTCTTATATCTTCAACCGGGGCCAATGATGAAATTAAAAGAGTCAAAGGAATGGGATATTCCTTTCCTTTCGCGTCTTTTGACTGATTATAAAAACTGTCTTTACCGCTTATAAACGGAGCGCCGAAACCCATAGCCGCGTCATAACAGCCCTCCGATGCCAAGACAAGAGAGCCCATTACTTTTTTGTCTTTCGGGCTTGCCGCGCAAAAATTATCCATAAAAGCGGTTTTCTTGATATTCGCTCCAACGCACAGTAAATTTCTTACGGCTTCATCGGCCGAATGCATGGCCATTTGATACGGATCTATCTTGCCCAAAGCGGGATTAAACCCGTGACTGACCGCGAAACCTGAAAAATCTTTCATATTTCCGGTGGCGGCATAAGGCCATATTACAACAGCGTCGCCGGGTCCGTCGCCGTATTTGCCTTGGCAAGGTTTTATAACCGTTCCGCCCTGAACTTCATGGTCGTATTGGCTTATAACGGAATGCCTTGAACAAACATTCACATGAGCGAGTATGTTTTTTAAAATATTCAAATAATTTTTATTGGTTTTTTTAGGCGGCTTATTTGATATTTTAAAATCAGAAAAAAAGGCCGGCTTTTCTATATTGGGCAATTGATGATGAAGAAAAAGCATATCTAAATTCACAACCGTTTCATCATTAAATGTTACCAATAGTTTTTTATCATTTGTAAATTCTCCCAAAACGCAATATTCGCAATCTTCCTCTTTTAAAATTTTCTTTAAGCGCCCAAGCTTCTTTGGCGGAACGGATAAAACCATTCTTTCCTGAGATTCCGATATCCATATTTCCCACGGCTCAATTTTACTGTCTTTGAGAAGAGCTTTTTCAAGATAAACCTTCGCGCCCGTTTCCTCTCCCAATTCGCCTATGGCCGAAGAAAAACCGCCCGCTCCGCAATCGGTTACGGCGCTGTAAAGATTTAAATCTCTCGCTTTAAGCAAAGCGTCCAAAACTTTTTTTTCATTTAAAGCGTGCCCTATCTGAACGGCGGCCGTTGATGTGTCTTCATCTATATTGGCGGATGAAAAAGTCGCCCCGTGTATGCCGTCTCTGCCGGTTCTGCCGCCGATTGAAACTATTAAATCGCCCGAATACACTTTTTTATGAATTTTATTTCTTGGAATCATTCCCGCGCAGCCGACATAAACCAAAGGATTTAAAGCGTAGCCGTCGTCAAAATAAATTCCGCCTGACGCTGTCGGAATGCCCATCCTATTGCCGTAATCTCTGACTCCGTCAACAACACCCGAAAAAATTCTTTTGGCCGGCAATGCTTTTTTCGGCAACTTCATTTTGGAATCAAGCCTGCCGAAACAAAAATTATCGGTGTTTAAAACAGGCTTCGCTCCAAGTCCAACGCCCAAAATATCTCTTATCACTCCTCCAACGCCCGTTTCCGCTCCGCCATAAGGCTCAATGGCGCAGGGATGATTATGAGTTTCAGCTTTAAAAGCCACTCCCCATTTTTTATCTTTGCCGAATTCAACTATGCCCGCGTTATCGGAAAAAACCGACAGACACCACGGCTTATTAAGTTTGTTGGTGGCTTTTACAATGGTTTCTTTGAAGAGATTTTTATAGGGTTTGGTTCTGCCTTTAT
>DAOWGR010000016.1 GCA_030637365.1 Elusimicrobiota bacterium | reverse complement strand
GGGAATCTAATCACTGAGGGTAAAAAACCACATAGTGGTTTTTTATTTTTTAAAAAAGTGAATTTTTGTTTGGTCAAATCTAAAGTTTATTTCCTGATTTTCTTTAAAATCTTTTTTTGGCGTGAATATGGAAAATTCCATATTATTGGACGAGACATATAGCAAGACTTCTTTTCCCAGAAGTTCAATTGAATCTATTTTGCCTTTTAAAACATTTTCATTGTCATCCGTAACTTCAATATCTGACGGCCTTATGCCCATGCAATATTTAGTCCCGATTTCGACGGTAATAGGGTCAAAATAAAATCTATCCTTTTCAAACTGAATATAAAATTTCTCCCGTTCTTTTAAAACTTCAATATCAAATAAATTCATGTTTGGAAAACCGATAAATCCGGCCACGAACTTATTTACGGGTTTTTCATAAAGATTAATCGCGCTGTCAATTTGCTGAACATAGCCGTCTTTAAGCACGGCAACCCTATCGCCCAAAGTCATGGCTTCAACCTGATCATGCGTAACATAGACAGTCGTTATGCCAAGCTCGCGCTGAAGTTTTTTAAGCTCTATTCTGGTGGCGGTTCTCAATTGGGCGTCCAAATTTGAAAGAGGCTCGTCAAATAAAAGCGCCCTCGGTTTTCTGACTATCGCTCTGGCTATGGCCACCCTCTGGCGCTCTCCGCCTGAAAGTTCGGACGGCTTTGAATTTATGTGATTTGTTATACGCAACATCTCGGCGCTTTTTCTTACTTGCTTGTCTATTTCGCTTTTATCCATTTTGGCTATTCTCAAAGGAAAAGCGATATTTTCATAAACCGAAAGATGAGGATACAAAGCATAAGTTTGAAAAACCATAGCCACATTTCTTTCTTTCACGGGCGCACATTCGTTTTTATTGCCGCTTGCCACGACCTTATCGTCAAAAACAAGCTTGCCTCCCGTCGGATTCTCAAGACCGGCTATTATATTCAGGAGAGTTGATTTTCCGCAGCCTGACGGCCCCAGAAGAACAAAAAATTCTCCGTCTTTTATTTCAAAATTTATATCTTTAAGAACACTGACAGTTCGCCTGATTGTCTTAAATTCTTTCCTGATATTTTTAATTTCAATTCTCATAAACACCTCTCCAACAACGGCAATAAGTTGATATGCTTATACGGTAATAAGCGCTAAATAGCTTCCCTATAACTTATTTTCGTATTTTTATACTTCCCGTACTTCTTAATCCTTACCATACCCAATCCACTCCCGCATAATCACGGCGCTTTAAGCGCCGCGCCGATGCGGGAGAGCCTAATCAAATTTCTGGAACATCGAACCTATGATTCATCAGATGCCGTGAACTATGCGAATGGCCGATGCGGAAAAATTATCATCCTTCCCTGCCGCCTGATACCTGTAACCTGAAACCGGCCTGCTTAAGCAGGCCTATCCCTTAACCGCTCCTTTGGTTAATCCTCCGATTATATGTCTTTGAAAAATCAATGTCAGGATAAGTATGGGCAGCATGGTAACGGTTGAAGCCGCCATTATCTGCCCCCACGGAACTTGTCCGTGCAAGCCTTCAAATAAAGCTATGCCGACGGGTATTGTGCGGCTGTGATAATCGGTGGTCAAAATCAGAGCGAAAATAAACTCATTAAAAGCGAATATGAAAGCTAAGAGAGCCGTTGAGAATATGCCGGGAAGAGCGACGGGGAAAAGGACTTTAAATAAAATTTGAAATTTTGAACATCCGTCCACCATAGCGGCTTTATCAAGCTCTCTCGGTATTTGCGAAAAATAACTTACCAGAATCCATAAAGACAAAGGAAGTATCCACGCTATATAAGGGAAAATAAGAGCGGGATAAGCGTTTATAAAACCGAAATAAACCATGATTTTGAATAAATAGCCTATCATGCTTACTTGCGGAAACATTGAAATTCCCAAAACAAAAAGCAGTATGAAAACCTTGCCTTTCATCTCAAGCCTTGTTATGGCGTAAGCAGCAAGCGAAGCGATGAATACGGTAATCACCGACGAGATAAAAGAAACGATGATGCTGTTTTTTAAATAATCCAAAAAATGCAAAGATTCCACGCCCAAAACATTCTTATAATTTTCCAGCGTTAAATTCCAGCCTTTGGCGAGAAAATCGGGCGCCGCGTTTATACTTGTCAAAACCATATAAACAAAAGGCAAAAGCGAAAACAAAACCATGAAACAAGCCGTTAAAAGCATGAGCAAATTCTTAATTTTGTCTTCGTTCATTTTATCGTGTCATCCTGAAACTTGCTTATTTTTATGTAAAAAACGGACATAATGAAAGCGACCAGAAATAACATAACCGAAATGGCGCTGCCATAGCCGAAATCTCCGCCCAAGAAATACTTATAAGCGTAAAGAGACACCGAAGTGGTGGCCCCGCCCGGACCGCCATGCGTTAAAACATATATCACATCAAAAACTCTGAGAGAATCTATGGTCCTGAATAAAAGAGAAACCAAAAGCACCGGCTTTAATAAAGGCAGGGTGATAAGAAAAAAAGTCTCTGCAAAATTGGCTCTGTCTATTTTGGCCTGAAGCCTTAAATCGGACGGCACGGATTGCAAGCCGGCCAATACCAATATGGCCACGAAAGGAGCCGTTTTCCACACATCGGCAATTACCACGGTTGTAAAAGCGCCGATATCGGTTCCTATCCAATTTACGGGCGCCTCGCTAAGTCCCGTGGACAATAGAAAATAATTAGCAAGGCCGTAACTGTAATTGTAAATCAGTTCCCATATTTTGGCCGATATGGCCGAAGGTATGGCCCAAGGCACCAGAACGCAGGCTCTAAGCAAACCTCTAAAAGGAATATTCAAATCCAATACTAAGGCAAAAGCCGTTCCGATAATAAGCTCCAAAGGAACGGTAACGGCGATAAAAAGCAATGTGAATCTTAATGATTTCCAAAAACCTTCATCACTCAATAAATCGGAGTAATTATCCAAAAAAATGAACTTCATTTTAAGAAAAGTG
>DAOWGR010000068.1 GCA_030637365.1 Elusimicrobiota bacterium | reverse complement strand
TCTTTCTAAGCATAACGGGGCCGTCCATGCTTACAACTTCGCTGGCAAAAGGCAAGATCGCGATTTTATAATCAAACCATTTGAAAGACTTTGTCTCAAGCTCTATCGGCCTCGAAGTCGCGAACTCAATATCTCTGAATATTCCGGCCCATCTTATATTCTTCGCCTCTTTATCACCGGATGATTTTTCCCGCACCAGCCTGTAATATTCAAGAGCTTTGGAATATTCTTTTTTAAGCTCTTTTGACACGCCCATATTCATCAGATCGCGCCAATCGGATCTTTCTGCTATTCTCTTCAGCCAAATTTTCTCGGCTTTCTTCCAGTTTCTCTTTTGCGAGAACACATAAGCTTTTTCGGATTCAGCGTCTTTTTTCACGAAAAATACCGGCCTGCCTTTAAGAACCGGAACTCCGAAATACCTTGAAGAAAATTTTCTTTGAACATTTTTAAACATCTTTTCCTGAACGCTTTCAAACCAAAATTCTTTATTCATGTCTTTTGAATTTTTCTCTTCTTCATAATTGATTTGAACAATCCACTCGTCAAGAACGGCAAGAGCCGGAAAACTTATGAGCTTTGGCTTAGCTTTTAAACGCGCTTTATATATCCAGACTTTGCTCTTTCCTTTTTTGGTTTTCTTGGTTTTTTTGTCATAGTACTCAATTTCCCTTTCAATTTCGCTTATTGAAACGGAAGGTTTTGACAGATTTATTTCAAGTATGCCTCTGGGTTTTATTAAACGCGCCAAATCAAACTCCATGCTTTTGGCGCCGAGAAAACGAAAAGCGGCGACTTTCGCGCCCCTGTCGTTAAAATCTTTGGAAACGCCTTTGGCCAATAAAAGGCCGTTTATGTCAAAGTGAGAGCCTCCGGCCAGAGATTTCAAAAGATTATTGGTAATTTTAATTTTATTGGACGCATTGGCCTTAACAATGACATAAAGCGAACTCAAAGCGCGCCGCGCCTCCGCGGCGGGCTGGGCGCTCGGATAAGAAATTTTCACATATCTGTAATTTCCGCAGCCGGCGATAAAAAACAATAATAAAAAGAAAATATATTTTTTCATTTATCCACCCAAAAAACTTCGCGAACGCCTTTAAATTTCTTGCCGCTAAAACCTTCCACCCAAGCATTATAGCGGGTTTTTACAGTCTTATGCCCGCCGAGAGTTTTACTATCAGTCATCCTTTCAACAAATGATTTGTTTACGGGAAAAAGCGTTATCAAAACCGCCTTGTCATCCTTGGAATCATAAATTGAATATATGAGCAAATACGCGTTGCCGCCGGCAGAAACCTTGGCAAATGGAATAAAGTCCGTTCTTAACAGAATACTCCTATTATCGGGTAAACTGACGGTTTCAACCAGTCTGAGTCTTTTAATTTTCCCAACGGCGTATTTTTTTAAAAAAGCCGGACAAGAAAGGCCTTGCAGCAAATGCCGAGCGGACAAATCATTTCTTAAAGAAATATTGCCGGCAAAACATGTAATATTGGAAAACAAAGTTCCTTCGCTCGGCTTGGGCCCGAGAATTCCCTTTTCAAGCCCCAATCCCGACTCTATGTCATCCTTAACCCACCTCGCCCTTTTAAAACCGTATTTTGTTTCAAGCACGCTGAAAAGATACCCATAGGTATGCTCCATCCCCGCGTGAATTATTTTACCCTTAGGCCGCGCAATGCCCAACTTTAAAGACAAATATGAAAGGATATCGGGATGCACTATGGTGGCGCGCATCATCGCGTCAAAATTAACACTTTCTCCCCAAAGATTGAAAGCCGCCGAATTGCCCCTGTCACTGTTAAGCTGCTCCAATATGCCCGGAGTATACGCTGAAAATACAGACTCCAAAGATTCATTGTTTTCGGCATTTTTTATAAGCAATCTTGCCGCTCCCGCCCATGGACAATCCAAAACTGTTTCAACGACTATCGCGCCGGGCTCTGACTTCTTGGGACACTCAAAAGAGAAAAGTCCCGCTTGAAGAAATATTAAAATAAAAGGCAATATTAATACTGTTTTCACCACGCCACCTCTTTTATTGCGCTCAGTCATAGCGGATTTTTTTCACTCTTTTGATTAGCAATTAGCAAAATTCGCCAAAATCTTCAAATGCCACCGTGAAATATTTGGTTCCGCAGGGATACCCCGGATACGGTCCGCAATTCTCCGTTTTGTCAAATTCTATTTTCTTTTCCGTCGGCTTTTTTTCAACTTTTGTCTCATTGGCAACATTTTTTATTTCTTCCGCGCTCATACCTTGAGAGGCCGGCTTTTCAATATTATTATTTTTCACGCATCCCATAACCGCGGTTATAAGAATCATAATGAAACCCAAAACACTTAATTTTGAAAATCTGTTTATTTCTTTTTCGCTTAACCCCGTTTTTTTCGCTATAAATTTTAATTTTCTCATTTTTTATCTCCGCTTAATTAAAAACTTGTTTTCATTGTACATAATTTGCGCGGCAGGCCGCCGTTTTTTTGATTTTCAGCAAAACCTTCCTAAAATTATCTTCATTGAAGCATTTTAAGCTCTTATTTTCCTTAACGGCAAATTTAAAAAACTCCCTCGCGATAACCGCGTTATTCATTGAAAGCTTCAAAATCATATCATAGTCGCCGCCCGCGATATGCCTTTCAATCGCTTTGAGAATATTTTCATTCTCGCTCATTGCATACTCATCTTTGAAAACAACAATATCCTTCCCCGTAAGGCTCCTTCTAAACTCCGCCATAAAATTTTTATAGTCCAAATCGGCGATTTTCTTCATTGTAAATCTCACCGCGGGCCTGTTTGGATGATAATTGAATTCTTCCGTCTTTATTATTTCAAATCCCGCGTCCGCCGCCATTTCTTTAATCAGCTCTATTGGAAAACAATATACATGGCGCATGCCCTCGCTTTCACTGCCGTAAATCCAGCCCAAAACGCTTTCCCTTTCGCTTCTGTTCCCCTTCAAAAAATTTTCAAATGATTTTTCTATATGCGGCGTTTCCAGCGTCAAAACGCCGTTCGGCTTTAATACTCTGTAAGCCTCCGACAAAAAATACTTGGATTTAAAAAAACCAAGATGTTCAATCAGATGCAAAGCCTTTATTTCATCCGCCGCCTGCGACTTTATATCAAGAGCTTGCGCCGGCATTATTTTATCCGCCAAAGAATCCTTATTGGAATCAATATTTATATATTCTTTAAGATAATTATTACCACACCCAATATTCAATTTCATAAAACCACCTCCAAACCCGCATTGGAATATATTTCTCATTGGGAGAAAAAATTCCAATGCGGGTTTGGAACAGGTTAGGACTCGAGAAGCAAATGCTTTATGTCCGCTAATTCTCTTTGATAATCTTTCCTTTCATTCACAAATTCCGCGTAAGCCACGCTCTTCATATCCACATAATCCTTAAAATCACAAATACATTCCTTGGAATTTCCAATATCCTCTTTATATGATGACGCGCCCCAATCTTCCGGCTTATCAACTAAATATGAAGTCACAG
>DAOWGR010000182.1 GCA_030637365.1 Elusimicrobiota bacterium | reverse complement strand
TGCCGCCGTATTCATGGTTGTTTCGGTTATGCCATAAGTCGCTATCACGGTTTTGGCATTTTTAAAATTAGCGATATCATAGGGGCTCATCTGGCTTATTAAGATTGCGGGCTTGCCGGTTTTAAGCGCGGATTTAATGATTTTTAATTGGTTTTTATTTTGTTTGGCCGACCATTGAAAGCTGCCCATAATAATAATATCGGCTTTTTCAATATAGCTCATGATTTTTTTTAAATCGCGAGCGCCCGGATTTATATCAAATTTATATTGTTTGACATTAAGTCCGCTTTGATAAAGAGTTTTATAGAGAGCCAAGGAATTTATATCAAATCTGTGAGGGGAAAATAAAATTATCGCTATTTTATCTTTATGAGTTTTTTCTTTTAATGGCAAAAGGCCGTCGCTATTTTTAACGAGCGTTACGGCTTTTTCCGATAATTCTCGCGAAACTTCAATATACGCCTTGTCAAAAGGGGACATGCCTTTTTGTTTTTCAAACAGATTGTATTTTTTTTTGCAGGCCATGATATTGTCAAAAGCGTCATCTATTCTTTTCTTTTTTAGTTTCCCGGTTTTTAAGGCTTTTAAAATTTCAGCTTTTGTTTTATCAAAATCACCTTTGCCTATCAGAATATAATCCGCTCCGGCTGACAGAGCCTGAACCGCGGCTTTTGGTATGCCTTGCTTTGAAGTTATGGCTTTCATATCCATACTGTCGGTGATTATCATGCCCTTAAAATTTAGAATTTCTCTTAATAAGTCTTTTATGAGGGTTTTAGATAATGTGGCGGGATATTTTTTATCCAACGCGGGATAGAGAATATGCGCGGTCATTATTGCGGGGACTTGCGTTTCAATGGCCATTCTAAAAGGCGCGAGATGAATTTTGTTCAGTTCTTGCGACGATATTTTTAATACAGGCAGAGTTTTATGCGAATCAGAAATGGTGGCGCCATGGCCGGGGAAATGTTTGCCCACGGATATTATTTCGCTCGCTTTCAATCCGTTTATCAGGGCTTTGCCTATTTTTGAAACAAGAGAGGGATCATCGCCAATGGCTCTTATGCCGATTATGGGATTTTTAGGATTTGTGTTTACATCAAGGACCGGACCGAAAGCCATGTTTATTCCCGCTCTTTTTAATTCTTTGCCCGCCAGATACGCCAAAGACGCGGCGAGAGCTTCATCATCGGCCGCTCCCAGCATAATATTCGTCGGTAGTTCCAAAAGGCCCAATGTGGTGGGGGCGTATACGCTGCCGCCTTCATAATCAACCGCTATAAAAAGCGGAATTGAGCAATTGCTTCCAATGGCTAATTTTTGGAGATTATCAGTGATATTTTTAGTGTCTTTAAGCGAATAAGAGCCCCATTGGAGTTGAATTCCTCCCACGCAATTTTTTACGGCGGCGGATGTTTTATCTATATTGCCGGTATCTGCCGAAATCATTAAAAGCTGGGAAATTTTATCTTCAATCGTATAAAAAGAAGCCGAGTTTTCGAGTTTCAGCGTTTCAGTGCTTGTTTCAGCCAAGGCATAAAGAGGGGGGATAAATAAAAGCAGTGAAGCAATAAGTAGTTTCATAATCGTACTTGTAATGAGCCTTTAATTGTTTTTATCCTCCTACGCTAAGCATGTCATCAAAAAAGCACGGTTATTCACCGTATTGATGACATAGCTTCGGAGGATTCCGTTTCTCAGCTTAAGTTGAGAAACTTCATTTGAACTTAAAGCCTTTTTGTGAGGCTTGTTTATGTATGGCGTTTATAACCGCTTTTCCCATGGTGGAAGGAGATGAAGCGGCTTCTTTTTCTTTTTCGGCGATATATATTTTTCGCTCTTTCTGAAGTTTGAAAATTTCCGCTTTAACCTTTTTTCTTTCCGCGAGTTGAGCTTCTATATGCTTGTCGCGCTCTTTTTCGCTCATTTTTTTTAATTTTTCTGGAAGCTGTTCTTTCTTTATGTTTTTTTGATTTATTTTCCCGGTTTCAATCGCGGATATTAAATCCCATGACGAGATGGAATCCGACTCTTGCGCTTTTGAAAATATTCTTTCGCTCATGACGCTTTTTCCCGCCGGCGCGACCATAGTATCAAGTTTCCGTTTTCTTTTAAGAGCTTTTGTTCCGCCTTTGCCATAAGCGAGATAGGTGGTGTTTAGGCGGCGATTAAGTTTGGATAATTCCATATCCTGAGGCGTGTCTATTTTCGCTACGGAAGCGGATTGATTGATATTCGTGTATTCACTCATCGCGAGTTCCGCCGCTTTTTTCCATTGCAGCGCTATGCCCGCTTGTTTCCTTCCGCAAAATATAGTGTTTATGAATATTCCTTTGTTTTTCGCGTTTGAAACGGCTTTCCTGAAATCAACGGTTCCTTGTGTGAACGCTTCATTGCCGGCGATAAAAATGACTTTGTATACATCGTCTTTTTTAGACCATTTAAGTTCTTTAACCGTTTTATCTATGGCTTCTCCGCAAAATTCGGAGCCGCCTCTTGTTCTTAAGGCGAATAATTCTTCCGCCACTTCATCCAAATCCCGCGTAAAAGGCAAAACTTGTCTTATAAAGCCGTTCTCTTTTGAAATAATGGAATTGCCATATTCATAGACGGCAACTTGAACAATGGGATTATCACCGTCCTTTTCACTTGAAGTAAGTTCATTAATGATGCTCCAAAGCTGATTTTTTGTCTGGTTTATCAAACCGTTCATACTGCCTGAAGTATCCAGAAGTATCGCGATTTGCACCAGAGATTTTCCCGCGTAATCGGCATTTTTTGGAGTATCTCCGGCGTTTGAGGAAGTATCCTTCCATGTTTTTTTGATTATGGCGCTCGCGGCCGATAGTATTTTCGCGGACTCGGTTTCTATTATTCTGGCGTTTATTTCAGTTTTGGAATTTTTTAAATCATTGAGAGTTCCTGAAGCTATGGCGTCCACTCCCAAAAGCTTCCCTATTTTTTTAGCGGTCTTGGTATCAATCGCTCCGGAAGCTTCAAGTTTCAATTCTCCCAGTATTTTTTTGAGGAGATTGCGTTCTATGATTATCAAATTTTTATTTTGCGCCAATAGGGTAGTCAATCTTTCTTGTATTATCATCGGGCCTTGCGAGTTTCGTCCGTCGGTATAATTGAATTCCAGTACGGCTATTTTTAATTGTTTATCCGTTTTAAGCCCGTTTTGCAGTTTGTCCGCGAGTTTTTCAACAGGTCCCGCCGCCGCGTTTGAGCACATTAAAGAGAATATTAAAAGTAATATTATTTTTTTCATTATTTTGTCCCCGTATAGTATTCGGTATTTACAGTATTAAGGATACATAAAGAAGGCGGGGAAAGTCAAAAGTAAAGAAAGGGTGGAGAGTTTAGGGGACAGGGACAGAAATTTAATTTTAATTCCAGTTTATTTCATTTCGCATGGCGTCAAGATTTATTGTTTGTTCGGGTATAATCGCGTATGAGGTGGGCTCGGCAAGGTCAAAATTCGGGTTTCTGAGATTTTTGCCGTGAATATGATTGAATACTTCATTTCCTGTGACTATCGCGTCTTGTGTCTTTATTTTTAAAGCGATTACAACTCCGCCGGTTGTTTCTTTTAAAAAGGTTCCGGTTATTTCTTTGCCGAACATTGAAGAAGCGATTTTCTCAATGCCGCGGCCAATGCCGTTTGCGAGAGATACGCAGCCTTTGCTTATTCCCGGCATCTTGCACCACGGCACCAAAACGGTTATTGTGACGCCCGCGTTAACAGCCATTACAACTCCGCTGGGATTACATTGAAAAGTTTCTTGAGTCGCGTTCATTGAGCCTAAGAGGATAAAACCCGGCGGTCCCGCCAGCACAAGGCCGCTTACCATGGTAAGTTTGCCGAGTATGGTTCCATGCAGTCCTGAACCGATAGCGTCCAATGCTTGTCCGATACGGTTTAAGGGATGGCCGTTTTGCGCCAGCCACGCGTTTATTGTTCCCCGGAGATCATAAACATCTTTCCATTCAATTTTTACAAATTCTCCGGGACTCTCGGCTAATTTTTCTTCTATTATGTCCGAGGCTATATTTCGCACTGCGAATTCTTTTTGAAGATTTTCAGATATACGGGCGACATTGAGCAATTGATTGACAGCATTGTCCATTGTGCAAAAGCGTTTTGGTTTATTATCTGAAGCAAAAGTATTGACGGGGAAAATTGACAGAGCCTGCATAAAAACTATTAAGATCGCGATTGTGCCGGTTTTATTTTTTTTCATCTTGAGCCGTCCTTTTGCTCCCTTATTAATAGTATACTTCCGCAGCGCTCAAAGCGTGAGGGACATATGACCGTAAATTTTATATAAAAGGTCCCTCATCAAAATAGGCCATTGGGGCATAAAATCAGCGCGGACCCTCCTACGCTAAAGCTACGGAAGGGCAAGCAGGCAACAGCGCGGCAGGGGGGCAGAATGATAGAAATCAGAAGCAAGAAGTCAGAGCGGGAAACGGCGAGGAAAAAAGCAATAGGCAAGAATCGTGGCTTTTTGTTATTACTGGTGACTTGAGACCTGCAACCTGACACCTGTGCCCTGTGACCTACTCTGTAACCTTGTATCATGGGCCATATATAACTAAAATTGTATATATTATTTTTTGGGGCGCGCATTCTTTAGTTCTAAGGGGCAATTAAGATTTATGAAATTTAAAATTAAAATGTTCGCGGGGATTTTACTTTTATTTGTTTCTTCGGTTTTTTTTGTTTCTTGCAATAATAAAATTCCTGAAAAAAGTCATGTTCATACCAAATTCATATTGGGTGTGCATTCCAGAATAACGGTATTTGGAACTGATGATAAAGAAGCGAAATATATCGCTGAAACCATATTTGCCGAATGGGACAGGATAAGCAAGGATTTTAGTTTTAGCGAACCGTATAGTTATATTTCCGATGTTAACAAGCATGCCTATATAAAACCGGTTAAAATAAACGAGGAATTATATGAGCTGCTCAGGCAATCGGTGAATTATTACAATCTAACGGATGGCGCGTTTGATATTACTTTTGCGCCTCTTTGGCCGATATGGAAAGAGGCCGCCGCCTCAAAAAAACTTCCGGCCGATGAAGATATTAAAAAAGCGATTTCCAATATAGGCTTAAACAATGTTGAAGTAAGTCCTTATGACAAAACCGTGAAATTTAAAAAGCCCGTGAATATAAATGTGGGAGGAATATTAAGAGCGCATTGTTTGAAACAAGGATATAAGTTTTTAAAGACAATTAAAAGCGATTGTTCCGTTGAGATTAAGCTTGGCGGCTATGTGCTCGCTTATGGCAAGCATAAATGGGAATATCCCGTTTATGATCCTTTTAAAAACGATAGGATTATCGGAAAGATTTGTTTTGAAGACGGCGTTGTGGTTTCTTCTTCCGGCAGAGATCACTTTGTTTCAATTGAGGGAAAGCTTTATTCGCATATACTTGATCTCAAAACCGGATATCCTTTGGAAGATTTTTCAAACTTGATAGTTTATTTCAAAAACATTGAGGATAAGGATTTTATTCCTTCCGTCGTTTTGTCGCTTATGGGCAGGAATAAAGCTTTTGAGACATTGGCGCGCGCCAATGGCAGTATGGGGGTATGGATAGACGGCGCGGGACAGGTATATGTTTTTGAAAACAAAGATAGCCTTGCGAAATGGACTGCATCCAAAAAATTCTTATTCTTTTGAATTTAGGTTATAGAATCTTATTTTCAAATTCGCCTTTGGTTTTGTTTTTTTTGACATTTTTCCAGCTGAAAATTTTTCCGTTCATGGCCACATATACGCCGTGCGGCAAGACTTGAGCGAATGAAATAGCGCTTCCAAGATTGAACATTCCGTCAGAGCTTCCAAATTTATACGGCACCATGGCGCCGGTAATCACTATGGTCTTGTTTTTTATTTTTTTCCCCAAAACTTTTGCCGTTTCTTCCATCGTATCCGTGCCGTGAGTTATAATTATATTTGTTTCACTGGAATCTTTACATTCTCGGAATATTTTCATTCTGTCTTTATTTGTCATATAAAGACTGTCTATCATCATAAGAGATTTTATCGCGGTTTTAACTTTTGAGCGGCCGAGTTTAAGCATTTCGGATATATGCGTTTTTTTAAAAAAAAGCCTGCCGGTCAATTCATTGTATTCTTTGTCAAATGTTCCGCCGGTAACAATTATTTTTATTTTCATGGAAAAACCTCGTAAAAACAGGTCGTGGAGTCTTAGTGTCTGAGAGTCCAAATCACCTTTTTATCCTACTTTGTGCCTCCTTCGTCGCTAAAGCTATGAAGGACAAGTCTGTGCTTTGATGCCTATGTTCAGTTTTATTATTTACGCGTGTCTTTAAGAAATGCGAGGTAACCGGCGTAAGCCATGTAAATATCCAGTTTGCCTGCCAGTTCCATCGGGGCGTGCATTGAAAGCAGGCCTACTCCGCAATCAATCACATTCATTCCATATCTTGCCATAAGATACGCTATGGTGCCTCCGCCTCCGACATCCACTCTGCCGAGTTCGGCCGTTTGCCAGACGATATCGGCTTTATCAAAAATTCTGCGAATGTGAGCCATGAATTCGGCGTTCGCGTCGTTCGCTCCGCCTTTTCCTCTTGAGCCCGTAAATTTTGTAACGCAAAGGCCGTGATTTATGATGGCCGCGTTTTTCTTTTCAAAGGCTCCCGGAAACAAGGGATCAAGAAGGGCGTTTACATCCGCGGAGAGCATCCATGAATTATTAAGCGTTCTTTTGAGGATTAATTCGCTGTAATTTCGATAAGTTAAATTTACAAGCTCCGCTGAAACATTTTCAAAAAAATTAGACGCCATGCCGGTCGCTCCAACAGAGCCTATTTCTTCTTTATCGCATAATAAAACGCAGGAGGTGTATTGGGGGATTTGTTTGAGATTCAAAAGAGCTTTTATGCAGGCGTAAGCGCAGACTCTGTCGTCTTGGCCGTAGCCGAGTATCATTGATTCGTCCAGCCCAGCGTGTCTGGGCGCGGCGGCCGGGACTATTTCAATCTCGGCTGAAAGAAAATCTTTTTCAACTATGCCGTATTTTTTATTCAGTATTTTGAGGATATTATATTTAATGGCCTCTTTCTTGCCTTTTTCTTTTACGGGTATTGAGCCCACTATTATATCCAGATTTTCTCCGTCTATTCCCTTTGCCATGGTTTTTGCATTTTGCGCTTGAGCGAGATGGGGAAGAATATCGCTGATGCACAGAACCGGCTCATCGGGATTTTCGCCTATGGTTATATTTATTTTTTTGCCGTTGGGTTTAATGAAAACTCCGTGAATGGCCAGCGGAATCGTGACCCATTGATATTTTTTAATGCCGCCATAATAATGAGTGTCCAAAAGAGCCATTTCGCCGGCTTCATATAAAGGATTTTGTTTTATATCTATTCTTGGAGAATCGGTATGCGCTCCAAGTATATGCATGCCTTGTTCAAGAGGTTGTTTTCCGATTATCGCGGCCATAAGGGTTTTTCCGGCGCAGGATTTATAAACTTTATCTCCCGGTTTTAAAGCGGTTTTGTTTTTTTCAAATTTTTCAAGGTTTTTAAAGCCGGCTTTATCAAGGATTTTCACGCTTTCATCATGAGCTTCGCGCTCGGTTTTTGATTTTCCCAAAAAATTCAAATAACCTTGAGAAAACTTTTTAATATTTGCCAATTGGTCGGGGGATATTTTCGCGTAACCGTTTTCGCGTTTGTAAGTGATATTTGATGTTTTACTTTCTTTTTTCATGAAAATCTCCTTAAAAACCACTATGTGGTTTTTACCCCCTGTGCTTAGATTTCTCTATTTCCCGCGATTAGATTCCTCTGGAATCCGTGGGGGATGGTCGTCTGAGAGCATAGCTTTTGATACGACACCCGGCATAGCCTTGAAATCTACGGGGGGTTTTTATTTTAGTTGTTTTGTGCCTTGCAATTTTATATTTACATATTAGCATATCAAAAGGTTGAAGGTCACAGAGTCGAGGAGTCTAAGTGTCTTAGAGTCACAGAGTGTAAATAGATAGTCGGATAGATAGGTTGTGGCAAAGAACCAAACACTATTGGCGTTATAAACGCTACAAACGTTGTTTTTTGCTATTATTGATACGGATGAATAATAAATCATATTCCAAAAAAGTGCTATTGCTGATATTTTCCATAAGCCTTTTCAACTATATTGACAGGCAGGTTTTATACGCGGTTTTTCCTCTTATAAAAGCCGATCTTGGTTTGAGCGATATGCAATTGGGGTTTTTGGCGTCTTCTTTCATGGTTGTGTATATGTGTTTCGCGCCCATAACCGGTTATTTTGGCGATAGAATAAGACGGCCGCTTGTAATTGGAATAAGCGCGATATTTTGGAGCATAGCCACCATTTTCACTGGATTTGCCAAAAATTATTTGCATCTTATTGTGGCGCGTTCGGCCGTAGGAATAGGCGAAGCGGGCTACGGACCTGTTTCTCCCGCGTATCTTGCCGAATGGTTTCCGTTAAAGGGGCGAGCCAAAATTATGGCGATATACGCTTTGGCCATACCGGTGGGGAGCGCCATGGGCTATTTGCTTGGCGGCGTTTTGGGTGAAAATTTTGGCTGGAGAAACGCTTTTTTTATAGTTGCCGTTCCGGGGATATTGCTTGGCATAATCGCCATGTTTTTTAAAGAAACCCCTGAAAAAATCAAACATCCCGAAAAAATAAAATTCAGCGAATATAAAGCTATTTTTAAGAATAAAACCTTTCTTTTTCTGGTTTTCAGTATGGCGGTGGGCACTTTTTCCATAGGCGGTTTGGCGGCTTGGATGCCGTCGTATTTTGTCAGAAATTTTTCTTTATCGGTCGCGAACGCGGGATTTCTTTTTGGCGCCATAACGGTTCTTGCCGGAATAACGGGTAATTTATCCGGCGGCTGGATTGCCGATGCCTTAAAGAAGAAAATTAAAAGGGCGTATTTTATAGTTGGCTATGTTTCGTTTTTCTTAAGCGTGCCTTTTGGCATTATGGCTGTTTTAACCGATAATTTTCATTTTGCCGTCTTAATGATTTTTTTGGCGGAGTTTTTTGTTTTTATGCATTCGGGTCCTTATCACGCGGCCATAATCGGCATCATACCTTTAAGAATGCGGTCTATGGCTTTTGCCGTATGCATTTTTATAATTCATGCCTTTGGCGATGCCATTTCTCCCACATTAATAGGTTATATTTCAGACTTGCACGGTTTAAGGATAGCTGTTTTTATGTGCATTGTGTTTATTCTTTTCGCGGGTTTTTTATCCATGTTTGCCGGACGGCAGTATATATTTGAGAATCAGGATGAGAAGGAATAAATGAAATATAAAATAGAAACTGTATATGAAAATAAGGATATTATAGTTTTGAATAAGCCTTGCGGTTTATTGCTTTCTCCCGGAAGAGGCGCCAATGCCAAGGAACAGAATTTGCTTGCGCTTTTAAAAAAATCTTTAAAAGAAGTTTTTCCGATTGATAATTTGGATAAAGATGTAAGCGGATTGATTCTTTTTGCCAAAAATAAAAGAACATACAAGCATCTTGCCGGTTTGCTTAAATCGGGAAAGATGATTAAGAAATACTACGCGGTAATTGAAGATCGCCTCAAAGAGAGAAAGGGGGAAATTGATAAGCCGATTAAGCGGGGCGGCTCCGGCAGAATGTCGGTTCATTTTAACGGCAAGCCTTCGCTTACCAGATATTTGGCGCTCAGATATTTAAAGGGCGCCACATTAATTGAACTGTATCCTTTAACCTGCGCTCGCCATCAATTGCGCGTTCATCTTTATTATATGAAGCATCCTATTCTTGGAGACAAGCTTTACGGCGATTTAAGGAAACAGGAAAATTATTTAAGAATTATGCTGCATTCGGCAAGGATTGAATTTGAAATGTCCGACGGAAAAAAGATGAAGTTTAAGAAAGACCCGCCCAAAGAATTTGTGGATATCCTTGAGGGTCTGGAATAAAAAATAGGATGTGCTGAAAAAGTGTGAATTGTGAGAAATGTCCATTTGTAAGGCTGGGGTAAGTCAGGTTTATCTTAAACAGGGCGGGACACTTTAATAAAAAAATAAAAAGACGATTAAATCAAAGGAGTGGCAGGGATGTTTTCAAAGCAAGGCTGTTCGGAACCCGACTTGGGCTTATGGGAGGAGTGGGTGGACTGGGCTATCGGAAGGATTGCTCCGGACACAAGTTCTCGAGTTGCTATCCTGCAGTGAGACAGAGGGGCAGAAAGACATAGTTTTCTGCATCTGATGAGCCGAAAGGCTCGTTGTTCCAGCGACACCGGCTTGGAGACCCCGTCCTTGACTGAAAATGTCGCTGTCACTCCCAAAACTATTTACATAGTTTAATGTATACTTCCTAAATAACTTTATATATTCTATAAAATAAACGCTTAACGTCATTAACGCGCAAGGCTTATTTCTTTTGCAGGATTATTTCCGCCGTTTTGTGTTCATTGTTTGAGATATAAGTTATTTTAACTTTATCATTCGGTTTGTATTTTGCCAGCTCGCTTGCGTATTCTCTCAAACCCTTTATTGCCGTGTCATTCATTTTAACAATGATATCGCCGGGTTTTATTGGAGTCTTTGATATGGCTGAACCGGGATTAATGGAATCTATTTTAATTCCTTCTCCCTGCCATGAGAAAG
>DAOWGR010000159.1 GCA_030637365.1 Elusimicrobiota bacterium | reverse complement strand
CGACAAAGGAGCCATTATGAAAAATGAAATATTAAAAAAAATTGAAAACTATGAAAATTACGCGATTGAGCTTCAAAAAGGCCTAACCGCCATACCGGCTCTCGCGCCCGAAAGCGGCGGCGAAGGCGAATACGATAAAGCGCTCTGGATTGAAACGGAATTAAAAAAACTTAAATTTGATTCCATTGACTGGATAAACGCTCCCCAGAAAGAAGCCAAAAAAGGCATCCGGCCCAATATAGTCGCAAGATATAAAGGCACAAAATCAAATAAAACCTTATGGATAATGGCGCATTTGGATATTGTCCCGCCGGGCGAGGCCAAACTATGGAATTCAAATCCCTATGAGCTTAAAATTGACGGCAGAAAATTGATAGGCCGCGGCGTTGAGGACAATCAGCAGGGAATGATTTCGGGCATATTGATGCTTAAAGCGATGATGGAATTAAACTATAAGCCCGAACATGATATAGCATTATTGCTTTGCGCCGATGAAGAAACAGGCTCCGGCTTTGGCGCCGATTTCATAGCCGATAACAGGCCCGATATATTCGGCAAAAACGACATGTTCTTTGTGCCCGATTCGGGAACTGAAGACGGCTCTCTGATAGAAATAGCGGAAAAATCCATACTTTGGCTAAAAGTTACCACTATGGGAAAACAATGCCACGCCTCTCGGCCAAGCCAGGGCATAAACGCTTTTAAAGCCGCGAGCGAATTGATAGTCAAATATAAATCTCTTTACGCCAAATTTCCCGCGAAAGACGAACTTTTTGACCCGCCAATCAGTACTTTTGAACCGACTAAAAAAGAGAATAATGTCCCAAATGTCAATACTTTGCCCGGTGAAGATATTTTTTATATGGATTGCCGCGTAATGCCGGTTTATCAATTACAGGAAATAAAAGATGAAATGCGCAAACTTGCCGATGAAGTTGAAAAAGATTCCGGCGTTAAAATAGAATTTGAAGCTCAGCAGGAAGCGCAAGCCGCTCCGGCGACAGATATCAATGCCTCTATCGTAAAAGCTCTTATGCTGGCGATAAAGGATACCTATAAGGTGGAACCGAAAGCCTATGGCATAGGCGGCGGAACAGTGGCGGCTTTTTTCAGGCGGCTCAATTTACCCGTGGTCGTTTACGCAAAATTAAATGAAACCGCCCATCAACCGAATGAATATTGCTTACTGGACAATATAATCGGCGATGCCAAGGTGTTCACTTCAACATCTTTTATATTGGAAAAAGAAAAACAATTGATTTGTTAAGCAAGCTCTTTGCGATATTGCGCTATGGAACGGCGGGATAATTGTTGCCGTAATGTTCTTAAATTCCATTTTAGTTCCAATCAATCGCGTTTCATATTATTTTAAATATCTCTATTTTTTACTACCGCTCAATGAATATTGACAATAAAAAGAATTTTTATCTCCCTTTGGAAACAAAAATTTAATATCTATTTTCTATAGTATAAAGACTAAGAAAAAATAAAAGGAAGATAGTGTTATGAGAATTTTAAAAACCATCACAATTTCAGTAATTGCCATTTTGATATTGCCCGCCTTCTTATCCGCCAAGATGATGAGCGTTTCAACGACGAAAGCCAATGTAAGAACCGGCCCGAGCGCGGGCTATGATATTTTGTGGACAGTTTGCAGATATACTCCCTTTGAAGTTATAGACTCCAAAGGAAGATGGAAAAAAATAAAAGATTTCGCCGGCGACACCGGCTGGATACACAGTTCCGTGCTTTCCAATAGACCTTCCGTAATAGTTAAAACGGCAAAAGCCAATCTGAGAGAAGATCCCGGAAGCAATGAAATATTGTGGATTCTTGAAAAAACATATCCTCTAAAATTTATTGAAAAAAAAGGGAACTGGTATCATGTAAAAGACAGCGAAGTAAACGGCTGGCTGCATAAAACAACCTTGTGGGGATTTACAGAATAAAAATAGAAGCCAAAACCAGAAAAGAAATAGAAAACTCCCAATATTTCTCACTCAACTCCATAAACTCAACGAACGCAATAAACGCTATTAACGCGCTTCTTAATACCTATAATGTTCGGGCTTATACGGGCCTTCCGTTTTTACTCCGATATAATCGGCCTGTTCTTTTGTCAGCTTGGTCAG
The DNA here is from genome assembly GCA_030637365.1 of Elusimicrobiota bacterium. Taxonomy (GTDB): domain Bacteria; phylum Elusimicrobiota; class Elusimicrobia; order Elusimicrobiales; family UBA9959; genus JAKLQJ01. The sequence continues at coordinate 1,430 of DAOWGR010000159.1, read as the reverse complement.
CTTCACTCCAACCTTGTCAAGATGAAGCCTGGCAACCTCTTCATCCAAATACTTTGGCAATCTATATACGCCCACATCCATCTTTTTGGTCCAAAGCTCTATCTGAGCGAGTGTCTGATTTGAAAATGAATTGCTCATTACAAATGAGGGATGGCCTTTGGCGCAACCGAGATTTACAAGCCTGCCTTCGGCCAATAAATACATGGAATTGCCGCCGGGAAGATCAAATCTGTCAACCTGAGGCTTTATATTTACAAGTTTAACTCCCTTGGTATTTTTAAGCTGATCAACTTGTATTTCATTGTCAAAATGACCTATATTGCAAACTATGGCCTGATCTTTCATCTTTAACATATGTTCAACGCGAATAACATCCTTGTTTCCGGTGGTGGTTACAAAAATATCCCCCTCTTTAAGAGCGTCTTCCACCGTGGTAACCTCAAATCCTTCCATCGCCGCCTGAAGAGCGCAAATTGGATCTATCTCCGTAACCAAAACCCGCGCTCCAAAACCTTTTAATGAACGAGCGCAGCCTTTGCCGACATCTCCGTAGCCGCAAACAACGCAAACCTTGCCGGCTATCATAACATCCGTCGCTCTCTTGATTCCGTCAGCCAAAGATTCTCTGCAACCATAAAGATTGTCAAACTTGGATTTTGTAACCGAATCATTCACATTTATGGCGGGGACCAAAAGCTTTCCGGCCTCATGCATTTGATAAAGGCGATGAACCCCGGTTGTGGTTTCTTCGGAAACTCCTTTCCATTCTTTTACCACTTCACTCCAACGCTTTGGATTTACTTTAAGCTCAGAGCGCAAAAAATTATTAAGCTCCAGTTCGTCCTCTCCGTGAGTTTTCGCGTCTAAAATTTTCGGATTATTTTCGGCGGCAAATCCTCTGTGAAGCATCATTGTTGCGTCTCCGCCGTCATCAACGATAAGATGAGGCCCTTTGCCCCCGGAAAAATCAAGCGCTCTCGCGGTGCACCACCAATATTCGGCCAAGGTCTCTCCTTTCCACGCGAAAACAGGCACTCCGGTTTTAGCTATGGCGGCCGCCGTGCTGTCTTGAGTGGAAAAAATATTGCATGAAGCCCAGCGCACCTCGGCGCCAAGCGCCGTAAGCGTTTCTATTAAAACAGCCGTTTGATTGGTCATATGAAGCGAACCCATGACTCTCGCTCCTTTAAGAGGTTTTTTGTCCGCGAACTTTTTACGAATGGACATAAGGCCGGGCATCTCTTTTTCGGCTATCTCTATTTCTTTGCGGCCCTGCGGGGCCAAACTTATATCTTTAACTTTAAAATCGTTTTTCATAGCCGAATACTCCTCCCGAGCGTTATTTTCTTTTGTTTTAATCTGATTAGTCATGGCACACTCCTTTCAGTAATAATTATATTTGCTTTAAATTCTCAGATATTAGTATATCT
>DAOWGR010000013.1 GCA_030637365.1 Elusimicrobiota bacterium | reverse complement strand
TAAGCTCTTTAATTAATCTCGGCATTTCCGATTCCTCAAAAATCGGTATACCCTTGGGATACAAATCCCCCGCGAGAGACGCGGGATATTTTCTGCCCGCTATATCGGGAATCTGAAACGCGGTAAAAGCTACAATCTCGTAATCCGAATTGCCCCTGTAATAAACATTAAAGTTATGGAAGTCTCTGCCTGCCGCCCCCATAATCAACACTTTTTTTGCCATAATCGGCCTCCTGTAGTAGTTTTAGAAGTCAAAAATTACGAATAGGCGCCGCCACAGGCTTTGCCGATTTTATCCGTAATACGCGGGGACTAATGGACCCGATTTAAAATTAAAGCCCTTTTGAAGCCAAATAAAGAATGAGGTCAACAGTTCTTGACGAATAGCCCCATTCATTATCATACCAGCCGAAAAGTTTAACCGTTTTTTCTTCAACAACATCCGTTATAAGGGAATCAAACACGCAACTCGCGGGATTTCCCAAAACATCTCTGGATACGATAGGGTCATCGCAGAATTCAAGACATCCTTTAAGCTCGGCGTCGGCGGCTTTTTTCATAGCCTCGTTTATTTTTTCTTTGGTAACGGATTTATCAAGATTGGCGGTCAAATCCACCAGCGACACATTTTGAGTCGGAACTCTTATCGCTATGCCGTTCAGTTTTCCTTTAAGCTCCGGCATAACAAGACCTATCGCCTTGGCCGCTCCGGTAGAAGTGGGTATCATGGAAACAGCCGCCGCTCTGGATCTTCTCAAATCGCTGTGAGGAAAATCCAAGACGGGCTGATCATTCGTATATGAATGAATAGTCGTGACAAAAGCGTTTTTTACGGTAAAATTCTCATGTAAAACTTTGACCATCGGAGCCAAACAATTGGTCGTGCAGGACGCGTTGGAAATTATATGGTCTTTCGCGGGGTCATACTTTTTTTCATTTATGCCCATACAAACCGTAAAAATTCCATCGCCCTTGCCGGGAGCGGAAATTATCACTTTTTTCGCGCCCGCGGAAATATGAGCTCCGGCTTTCTGAGCGTCTCTGAATATGCCCGTAGACTCAACAACAATATCCGCGCCCAATTCTTTCCATGGGAGTTTTGACGGATCTCTTTCGGAAGTAACTTTAATGATTTTACCGTCTATAACAAGATTTCCGCCTTCAGATTTTATCGTTCCGGGATAAATGCCGAATGTGGAATCATATTTAAATAAATGCGCCAAAGTATCGGCGTTTGTTAAATCATTAACGCCGACAAATTCAATATCGGGATTTTTTATCCCCGCTCTCACAACCAGTCTGCCTATTCTTCCAAAACCGTTCACGCCTACTTTTATCGCCATATATATTCTCTCCTTTTGTCAGCCGATGTTTCTCAGTCATTTTTAGGTTTATATTTGCTTCTGAAAAACGCCTATGAGCTCATTGATTGAATGTGACTTCAATTATAGTATAACAAAATTACAGTACGCCCTCAAAATTTACGCGCAAAGCAATCAAAGTGTTTTCAAACTACAGCAGTTTAACCACGGGGGTTGAGTAGATGTAGTTATCGCAAGAAACCCGCGGGGTTAGGCTCTCTGACATAATTAACAGCCAATTGTTTGGAAAAACAAACCTCAAAAATGTAAACTGTTTTGAGTCGTATCGCAGATTAAACATATGAATTTCGAAAAAACACTGACCGTCTTAATAAAAGAATTCAAAAAACAAGACATAAACTATGCTCTCATAGGCGGCTTTGCCATGGGAATTCTTGGTGTGCCTCGAAATACCATAGATATTGATTTTATTGTTTCATCAGAAGGAACAACTAAAGTGGAAAGTCTGATGATGTCATTAGGTTATAAAAAAGTTTTTTCATCCGAAAATACCGCGCAATATGTTTCTCCTTTTGAAGAATTCGGCGAAGTGGACTTTCTCCATGCTTTTAGGCCAATTTCCCTTAAAATGTTAAAAAAAGCAAACAAAAGTAAAATTTTTGACAATAAGCTTGAGATAAAAGTTTTAAGACCTGAAGATATTATCGGCCTCAAAATACAAGCCATAGCCAATAATCCTTCCCGCCTGCATAAAGACTTCTCCGATATAGAAGAACTTATAAAAATGCAAAAAACAGATTGGACGCTTATTGAGAGCTATTTTAAATTATTTGAAATGCGCGACAAATTTGAACAGTTGAAGAAACAATATGGAAAAAAATAAAAAAAATTTATTTTTCACATCATCAATAAACAAGGATATGGAAAAGCTCGCGAATACTCGCAAGAATCCCTTTTTAAAAAACGGAAAATATAATGCCGACGCGTGGATTGAATTCGCCACTCAAATGAATGAATTTATGGGGCATCCCCGCAAGCCCTTTGAACCCATGAAAGGAAAACACTTTAAATTATGACATATTTGCCTAAATTACGAAATCGCCTTGGACTATTCCTTCTTTTTTTAGCGGACATATCCGCGTTGGCGCTGTTCTTTTATATGTCCGTATTCATACGGATAAATTTTCTCCCAAAATTATTCTCTTCTCTCCCCGTTTTTAATCAAAACCTTGAAACCTATTGGTGGATATTCATTATCTGGCCGGTAATCATGATTTATAAAGACGGGTATTCAAAAAGATTCGCTTTTTGGGATGAAATGAAATTTTTAACCAAATCTTCATTTTTCGCTTTAATCGCCATATTCGCGGTGCTTTTCATAAGCAAAAAAGGGCCGGAATTTTCAAGAATACTGATACTGACAATGGGGGCGATAACTTTACCCCTGTTTCCTTTAATAAGGCCTTTTTTCAAAAAAATCCTTTTTGCCTTGAACCTTCTGAAAAGAAAAATCCTTATAGCCGGCTCGGGCATAGCGGCTGAAACGGCATTAAAAGCCGTTCAAAACGAGCCTAATTTAGGTTATGAAATAGCCGGATTTATAGACGATAATCCCCTGCAAAAAGAAATCGGCGGCTTTAAAGTGCGCAAAGGCTTAAATCAAATTGAACGCTACATTAAAAGAGCCGGCATACACGATGTGATTGTGGCCAAACCGGAACTTAAAAAAGATGAAATCGCGAAACTTATCAACCATATTCAGCATAAAGCCGAAAACACTTTATATATGCCGGATATAAAAGGCATAGCTGTTTCCGGTACCGAACTCAGATACTTCTTTCAGGAACAGGCCATGGTTCTTGAAATAAAAAATAATTTGGCTCAGCCCCTTAATTATATATCCAAGAGATTGATAGATTATGCGTCGGCAATGTTTATATCGGCAATTTTATTCATTCCCATGCTCATGATAATTCTTGCGATAAAACTGACCAGCAAAGGCCCCGCAATATATAAGCAAAAAAGAATAGGCAAAAACGGAAAACTATTTTGGTGCTATAAATTCAGAACTATGTACAAAGACGCGGAAAAAAGGCTGAAAAGCATTCTCGCGGCCAATCCCGAAGCTAAAAAAGAATGGAACCAATTTTTCAAACTTAAAAATGATCCGAGAATTACATCCATAGGAAATTTTCTGCGCTCCACTTCAATGGACGAATTGCCGCCATTACTCAATATATTAAAAGGCGAAATGAGCCTTGTCGGACCTAGGCCCGTGATAATGAAAGAAATAAATGATTATTACAAAGACGATGCCGTCTTTTACTATAGAGTTCCCCCCGGCCTCACCGGCCTGTGGCAAGTAAGCGGACGAAGCAATACCTCTTATGAATATAGAGTTTCCTTGGACAGCTGGTATGTGAAAAACTGGGATTTATGGCTGGATATAATGATACTCTTTAAAACAATCGGCGTGGTTATCAAAAGAGACGGCGCCTGCTAAAATAAAAAAAACCTGCTTTGATAATTTTCAAATAACATTTTCACCCACAGTCAAAATTACTCGCGAGTTTTTTCAGCCATAGCCAAAACTCTTCCAAAGCAAAACACAATTTAAATTTAATTTTTTCTGTTGCAAAAGCCGTGCGCGAACTAAGGCCCAAGGAAGATTTTTACTATCATTTTTTTTATCCCTCTTTATCAAAGGGCTTGTCTTTCGTAATTGATGTAGAAAGGGGATAGAGGGGGATTTTATATTGCGGAATTTAAAATTCTTTATGTTTACTTTT
>DAOWGR010000109.1 GCA_030637365.1 Elusimicrobiota bacterium | reverse complement strand
ATCAGAATTAAGAATGATCGTCCTATTTTCGACTTTCCAGGTTCCTGTTACTTTTTCATCCAAATAGGCAAGTTCATACTCAAACGTATTATCACAGTTCAAATTTACGATTAATGCATTTTTATCATATAAATAGCATTTATTAGGAGGAAATCCAGCATGTTCAAACCGAGCGCTCTATTTCACAAAACACATGAAGGAACATCCGAAAGGCTTTTGCAATTAGCCGCGGGTTATTTCGGCACATATGTAATAACAGGCAGTTTGGTCAAATTCTTTTTATCCTCAAAGGGAATGGGAATGACCGGCATAGAATTTCTCGTATATTCCACGCTTATAAGCAGTCTTTTCTGCGTAAGCTTGGTTATATATTGGAAATGGTATAAATTCAAATCCAACAATTACACCACTTTTTTAGGCATACATATGCCGAAAGAATTTTTATATATAATTCCTTCCGGAGTATTAACGGCGATAATTATTCCGACCACAACATTGCTTTATACTTTTGACGGAGTCTCGGTAATGGTCGCTATGATTATAATGCGGGGCAGTGTAATAATAGTGAGCAGAATTATAGACTCCATACAAATACAGCAGGGAATACTGCATAAAAAAGTTTATTGGCAGGAAAACGCGGGTGTTGTATTCGCCCTTTCAGCCATTGCTTTAAAGCTTATATTTGTAAAAGAAGGTGATTTTGACTTTATAAATAATTGCGCCTTTATGAGCATATTCCTCGCTTATATATTCGCCTACGCCATAAGAATTTACATAATGAATTACTATAAAAACACAAGGCCAAAAGATGCTATCTATGATTATAAAGGCTTTTTCGGAATAGAACAAATATCCGCCAGCGCAACCTTAATCATATCCATGATTGTCATCCTTCTTGTGTCCGCCAATCCCGGAAGTGTAATAGATCAATTCCAACAAGCTGTCAGCCAGCCTCATGAAAAATGGTTCTCAGCCGTGTGGGCGGGCATCCCATACGGAATAGGCGCTTTCTTCTCGGTCTTCCTATTTATGTTTCAAGGACGAACCGCGACATTCGCGGGCTTAACCAATAGATTAACATCTCTCATAGCCGGAACAGTGGCCACACTTATAGTTTGGCAATGGCTCGGAAACAGAGCTCCCAATTGGCTTGATTGGGGATCTCTCGCCTTCATACTCATAGCGGTCTATTTCTTGGGTCTTGGCGAAAAAAAGAGAAGCGCGGAACTCTTAAAAGCTCATGAAATAGTTGAGGAAGAAGACTAAAACGCTATTTTTAAGCAAAAGGATAAACCACAATGGTAAAAAACTCTGATAAAGTGAATGTTTGCGTAGTTGGAACCGGTTATGTCGGTCTCGTATCCGGAGCTTGTTTGGCTGAAATAGGCCATAGAGTTGTTTGCGTGGATTCGGACGAAAAAAAAATAAATATGCTCAAAAAAGGCATTATGCCGATATATGAAGACGGCCTTAAAGAAATTGTCCGAAAAAATGTAAAAAAGAAAAGACTCTTCTTCGCCAAATCAATCAAAGAAGGCCTTCATCATCGTGGTTGCAGAGCTGAAGCTGTTTTCATCGCGGTTGGAACTCCTCCAAGACCCGACGGTTCGGCGGATTTATCAGCCATTGAAAAAGTGGCCGAAGAGGTCGCGAAAAACATGTCGGATTATACCGTAGTTATAGAAAAATCCACCGTCCCGGTTGAAACTTGCCATTGGATTGAAAAAACTATGACAAGATTTAACAAAAAGCATATTCCCTTTGATGTGGCGTCAAATCCCGAATTTTTAAGAGAAGGCTCCGCTGTCAGCGATTTTTTAAATCCCGACCGAGTGGTGGCCGGCGTTCCAAGCAAACAAGCGGAATTTTTATTTAAAAAAATATATAAACCGATGAAGCATTCTCCAATTATTATAACGGATGTTAAAAGCGCGGAATTGATAAAACACGCGTCAAATTCTTTTTTATCCACAAAAATATCTTTTATCAATGCCGTCGCCAATATATGCGAAAAAACCGGCGCAAATATAGATGATGTGGCTAAAGGAATGGGTTCGGATAAAAGAATCGGTTCAAGTTTTTTAAACGCGGTAATAGGTTTTGGCGGTTTTTGTTTCCCCAAAGATCTTGAAGCTTTTTACTGGCTAAGCGCCCAGAAAGGTTATAATTTTGAACTTTTAAAAAATGTTCAGGATATAAATGAAAACCAAAAAATGTGGATAGTCAAACAAATTGAGGAAGAACTCTGGAATTTAAAAGGAAAAACAATAGCTCTGTTGGGACTTGCCTTTAAACCCAATACGGATGATATGCGTTTCGCTCCAAGTATAGATATAATAAAAGCGTTAAAAAAACTCGGCGCTAAAATAAAAGCCTATGACCCCGTTTCCATGGTTAACGCGAAAAAAGTAATTAAAGGCGTTGAATTTGCAAAAAACCCCTATCAATGCTTAAAAAATGCCGATTGCGCTTGTCTTATAACGGAATGGAATGAGTTTAAAAAACTTGATTTCAAAAAAGTATTGACAATGATTAAGCATCCCATACTTATAGACGGCAGAAACCTTTACAACCCTGCTAAAATGAGAAAACTGGGCTTTACATATAAATCATTGGGCAGGCCGTAAAATAAAAAGAAATCAGAGGCAAGAGGTAAGAAGCAAGAAAAAACCATCAAGACAAGGGAAATAAAAAATTAAAGCATATATTCGGAAGTCCGACTTCCAGCGAGAAGTCACAATATATCTGTGGAAATATATTTACGGGATGCGTGTAAATAAGGAAATTTTACTGTTCCGTATCAGCTTATAAACTTATCATCATATCAACGCTATTTGCGATTAAGGGATAATTTTATGAAAATAGTTATAACGGGCGCAGCGGGCTTTCTGGGCAGCCACCTTTCAAGATATTTTATAAACAAAGGCCATAGCGTAATAGGCATTGATAATTTTATAACCGGCAATATCAATAATATCAATGATTTGTTTAAAACGAAAAAATTTGAATTTATTGAATATAATGTGACCAATTATATTCATGTTTCGGGCAAAGTTGACGCCGTTCTGCATTTTGCCAGCCCCGCAAGCCCGATAGATTATTTAAAATTCCCCATACCGACGCTTAAAGTCGGATCGCTGGGAACATACAGAGCTTTGGGATTCGCCAAAGCTAAAAAAGCCATATTTATGATTGCTTCAACATCGGAAGTTTACGGCGACCCCCTCATAAATCCGCAAACGGAAAGTTATTGGGGAAATGTTAATCCAATAGGCCCGCGAGGCGTATATGACGAAGCCAAAAGATACGCGGAAGCTCTCACTATGGCTTATCACAGATATCATAAAATGCCGGTCAGAATAGTTAGGATTTTTAACACTTATGGCCCCAATATGCGCCTTGAAGACGGCAGAGCCGTGCCTAATTTTATGGTGCAAACCTTAAAAAACAAACCGATAACGGTTTATGGCAAAGGAGAACAAACAAGAAGCTTATGCTATGTGTCGGATTTGGTAAACGGTATATACAAACTGCTTTTATCAAATATAAATACTCCAGTAAATATCGGCAATCCTCATGAAATTTCAATACTCAAGCTTGCTCAAACAATTAAAAAATTAACAAAAAGCAAATCACGCATCATATTTAAATCTCTGCCGCAAGATGATCCTCAAGTCAGAAGACCTGATATATCCATAGCGAAATCAAAATTAAAATGGCAGCCAAAAGTGAGTCTTGAAGACGGCCTAAAAAAAACGGTGAAATATTTTAAAGAAGCTCTGTAAGTAAAAAACAAAAGACTATTTAAAACCATTCGGCATCCGCCGAAAAAAACCGGCGCTTTCCAAACATGAAAAAAAGCCGGCTAAAATTCAGCCGACCTTTTTAAATTTATCAATCTTCCCGATTTATTACTCGGTATACCATTTTATCAAGTCATCCCAGTTTGAATCCTTGGCCCATTTAAGTTCGTCATAATTTTCACTATATAAATATCCCGGCAAATAAACCGCTATGCCGTGCGAATTTGAATAATCGTCAGGCCCCCACCAACCGCCGCTTGAACTGCTCCATCTATTATAACCAACCACGCTTCTCTTGATATAATTCATAAGAACTTCGCCTTTCTTTTTGACATCAGCATTAACAGTCTTCTCGCCGACAAGGCTTACAAAATGATATAAGTCTTTATTGTCCCTCATGGTATATTTTTGCGTGTTTGAAACCGCGATTCTAACTATTATCTTGTCGCCGGCCATAATCACCGCGTAAACCCAATCATTCATCAATGTAAGGAACTTGGGAAATGCAGAAGTTCTGACAAAACTTTGCGTATAAGCGACGCTGAGTTCCTGATAATGATTGGAATAAGCGTCAACAAGGACTTTAGCCGCTTCATAAGGAGTAATAGCTGGATTGGAAACTATCGGCTCAAGCATTGTATTATAGGTATAACCATCTCCCGGCTCAGTTTCCTCAGAACCCACAATGTAAGTAATATTGTCTTTTATTTCATAGTCAACCGATGCCATTTGCATTAAACAGGCATCGGAACCGTAAACATCAATTTTGCCGATTTGATTAAGCGCCATGCCAAGCTGAGAAGTGGTGAAATGATTGTGAGTTTCATCATCATAGGAAAGACCTTTATCCACTATGGATTTAATATGCTTTTCCCATCCACTGCCGTGATTCCAAACGATAAGCATATATTTCTTGGCCGGATAATTTTTTTTAGCCCACGCGCCAAAATCCACCAACTGCTTCCAATCTCCCATATCCACTTTTCCAAGGTCTTGAACCACCGGTGAAGTAATGGCTTTGGTATTATTGTCTTTTTGAACCAGATATCTTCTGGTTCCCACCCAATCGCCATCTGATGAATCAAATCCGTCCATTCTTCCAAGTTCGACCACTATACTTACTTTTTCACAAGAACCGACCATTTCCATTTCATTGACATCTTTTAGGCCATACTTTTCCAAATTGTTTTTGGCATTGACAAAAACCATAATGGTCCATTCTTTGTACGCTTTGTTCTTCTTATTTAAAGAATCCGCTTCCAAAATTTCAATCTCAAGATTGGCTATTTTATTGACTGTCATTTCAGATATTGAAATTTCATTCTTCCCATCGAAATCAACATTTATCTCATCAGCATAAACAAACGCGGATATTGATAAAACAGCCATTACGGTTATCATTTTTTTCATTAAACTCCTCCATTGGATGTGTAAACCGATAATTTGCCAAGTAGCGCTCCAAACTATTTACTTTAAAGTTTACATTATTGGCAATATTAATCAAGAGAACTACGACCTAATAAAAAATTCCCTAAAGACCTATATTTTAATGGGCACTTTTTCATAATATTGAAGGCACTAAGACCCACTCTTTTCTTCTTGAAATGTACAATAATATATTTAAATATAAGTACAATCCAGTTTAAGAGGCAATAATGAAAAAAGCAATAATTTCAATTCTGGCAATAGCGCTGACAACGCCTGTTTGCGCTATAGATAATGAATCGCTTAGGGACTCAATAAACCTTCAAAATATGGACCCGGTTTCAATTGAGGACGCAAGCATAACCAATATCGGCATGCCGGTAGATTTGGGAACTCCTGATGAATATACCGCCGTATTTAAAGAAGTTTGGAATAGAATTACTGAATTATTCCATAATACCGAAAACAACCCGTCTCTCACCTATACCTCGGCATGGAGCGGAAACCAATGGACATGCGCGGATGCGGCAGGCAATGCGGGATACAATAAAATTACAGTTGCCGAGCTTCTGAACAATCCCAAACTGGGTGAATGCATTGATTTAAGACGCACCAATTTAAATGAGAGCCAGTTGGCCAATTATAAGCTAACCAGCGCCAATTTGAGCGAGGCAAATCTAATTCAAGCCAATATGATCGGAATAAACCTGAGAGGGGCGATCATGGAAGGAGCAAATCTGTATAATGCCAATCTAAAAAACTCTGTGTTGTATAAAACAGAACTGCGTAAGGCGAACCTGATTGCGGCAAATATGGTTGGGGCAAATTTATTTATGGCGGACCTTAGAGAGGCGAATCTAAGTAATGCGAACTTAAGTAAAGCCCATCTGTTTGAAACCGACTTAAGAAAAGTTAATTTCAACGGAACAATTTTGTTCGGAGCCTTTTTGAGCGAAAGCAATCTGAGCGGAGTTGATTTAAGTAAGGCCGACTTAAGAAAAACTTGCATGTATAAGGCCGATTTGAGAAATGCCGATTTGAGAGGCGCCGATTTGCTTTATAATATGCTTGGCATGGCCGATTTGAGAGGAGCTAATTTTGAAGGCGCGGATATGAGAGGAACCTACTTAAAAGGCGCAATATATAATGATGACACGATTTTGCCTTTTGACGATACTACAGCGAAACAAAGAGGAATGATTAAAACATATAAGATAGCTTATTCCCCTGAGGCTAAAAATGAAAGTGAAACCAAATTCATAAAAGCTTGCGTATTCAACGAAATAAAAAACGATACCTGTGTTTATAAATGCATGGGAGGAAGCATTTATACCCAACAAATAAAAAGACCGCTTCCCTATGACAATCAAACTATCGCCTGTCCTCAAATAGTATTTCCTTTTTAAGGAAAACTTAAAACATTTTTAAAAAAACAGCGGCGTTATAAGCGCCGCTGTTTTTTTATTTTTGACTTCAGGAATCTCATACACCCCCGTGTATCCACCTTAGGTGGATAAGCACAGCTTGTCCCGCCATAGGCGGGAAGGGGAAAAAACACAAGAATGCCGGGTGTCGTGTCACGGACCATGTCCATCAAAACGACCAAGAATGTTAGTCCCGTGAACAAAGTTACACGGGGAATCTTAACGCGGGAAATAATACTAGCCTGTGGCAGTACCGTATCAAAAGCTATGCTTATCAGACGGTGTAATCTATCCGCCGAGGGTAAAAAACCACATAGTGGTTTTTTAAAATACAACGGCGACAATCATGAAGGCTCCGACCAGAATAAAGCAACAGAACACAAACCAATTCCCGTATTTTGAGTAAAAACTCAAATCTTGATTTTCATATACCAGCGCCTGAGCATTTAAAACAGCGTACTCATTTAAATTAAGTTTTTCTATCGTCCTGCCCCATGGATCTATTAAAGCTGAAATGCCATTATTGGCAGCCCTGACCAATGACCGCCGATTTTCAATGGCTCTGAAAATATTTACCAGAAAATGCTGATGAGGCGCCGCGGTATTTAAATACCAGCCGTCATTTGTGATATTTACAAATATATCCGCCCCCCTAAAAACATCATCTCTTAAAAGATAAGGAAAAATGGATTCATAGCAAATGGCATTCGCTATGCGAAAATCTCCGACTTTAAAAAGCTTTTGTTTCATAGCGCCTTTTTCAAATTCGCCAAGTTCTCCAATCACGCTTATAAAATCGGATAATACCGGCCTTAAAGGCACATATTCTCCAAAAGGCACCAACCGTCTTTTATTGTAAACGCTCTCTATCTCGCCCTTATCATTCAATAGAAAAGAAGACACATATTTTCCGTCGAATTGCGAGGCTGAACCGACTATATTTCGGCTCTTATGTTTAAGAGAAATTTCTTTAAGCCAATCAATAAGTTCCGGCTCGTCTATCCAGCCGGGCAATGAATTTTCAGGCCAAACAATAATATCGGGGGTTTCCGTTTTTTCAAGCAAGCCTTCTATTCTGCTCTTTATCCACAAAATATATTTCTCGTCCCATTTCTTATAAAAATCTATGCAGGGCTGAAGAACGGAAAAATTGATGGTTTTATATGAATATTTCCGGCTTTGTTTAAGTTCAAAACCGCCGTATAAAAACAAACCCGCAATCAAAATCAAAGCCGGAGTAAATCTTAAAATTTTTGACGGGATTTTGTCATTATTTACGAAAAACATTCCCGCCAAAACTCCGCAAAAGCTGATAGCGAAACTTAAACCGTAAATGCCGGTAATGGAAACTATCTGCGAGATTTCAAGATATTGCCATTGCGTATAGCCCAGCATAAACCATGGAAACCATACGGCCTTGGAAGTTAAAAATATCTTAGTCCATTCAAGCAATACCCAAAGCGCCGCAAAAACATAAGGGTAAGCCAAAGGACCGGTTCTTTTAAGATAAAAACCGCAACCGGAGATTAAGATAAATTCAAAGGACAAAATAAAACTCAAAGCCAGCCAGCCAAGCAAAGAAATCCCCGCGCTTACGCCACCCGCGAGCATTGTTATGTAAATCCAATACAAAATCCCCGCGTAAAAACAAAAACCGGAGATTAATCCGGAGATTAAAGCGGACTTGATATTTTTAGCTTTCCATATTGAAATCGTAAGAGGAGCAAGTGCGAGCCACGCCAGAAAACCAAGATTGAATTTGGGATAACTTAATATCAAAAGAAGGGAAGTTAAAACGGGAAGAATAAACAAGTTATAGGGGAAAGTGGAGAGAGAAGAGAGCAAAGAAAATGTTTTTTTATACCTGAGACCTGAGTCCTGAGACCTGCCTGCTCCTCCGAAGCCCTTTAGCGAAGGAGGATGACTATTTATTCTTGCCATGGCATTTCTTATATTTCTTTCCACTGCCGCAAGGACACGGATCGTTCCGGCCTATTTTACTTGCAACAGCCGTTTTTTGCCGCCGGGCTCCATCAGCTCCACCGGAAGCGGACATCTCCGAAGTATCATCCCTTGTTTCCTGCATTTTCGGGCGCCGCACCACTCTGGGGGGAAGTTGAATTCTAAAAACATATTCAACCATTTGATCGCGAACTCTGGTAATCATCTTTTCAAACATTAAATATGATTCTTTCTGATACTCTATCAAAGGATCTTTTTGGCCATACGCCCTCAATCCAACGCCTTTTTTTAAATGATCCAGCTCAAAAAGATGATTTTTCCAAATATGGTCTATAATCTGCAATAAAAGAATTTGCTGCATTTGGGCAAAATCAACATCTCTCTCCTGAAAGTCCGGGAATCTGTCTTCGTAAATTTTCATGGCCCTATCGGTTATCTCTTTTGTAAACGCCTCATAGGGAGTTTTGGATAAATAATCTTCATCATAATCAACTGAAAACCCAAAATTCTTCTTCAAATACACATTCAACTCCGGCATATTCCAAAGTTGATATGATTTTTCTTTAGGAGTAAAAATATTGAACTGATCTTCCAAGGTTTCCGCTATCATTTGTTTAACGCGATCGATCACATCATCACCGTCAAGAATCGCGTTTCTAAGCCCATAAATAGCCTGACGCTGTTTATTCATGACATTATCATAATCCAAAAGCTGTTTCCTGGAATCAAAGTTCATTGATTCCACGCGCTTTTGAGCTCCTTCAATTTGTTTGGACACAAGAACGGATTCTATAACTTCCCCTTCTTTCATGCCCAATTTCTGCATAACGGAAGAGATTCTGTCGGAGCCGAATAATCTCATTAATTCATCTTCCAAAGAAACATAGAAAACGGAACCGCCGGGATCGCCTTGCCGCGCGCAACGGCCTCTAAGCTGATTGTCTATTCTTCGCGACTCATGGCGCTCAGTGCCTATAACCTGCAAGCCACCGACGCTTAAAACATGTTTCTGCCCCTCTTCATCCACTGGAATGCCGCCAAGAACAATGTCCGTTCCGCGACCCGCCATATTGGTGGCAATGGTAACACCGCCTTTTTTTCCGGCCTGCTCAATAATTTGAGCTTCCATTTCATGGTATTTGGCATTTAACACCTGATGCGGTATGCCTTTGGTTCTCAGTATTGCCGCGATTTTTTCAGACTTATCCACTGAACGAGTGCCGACCAAAAGCGGCTGACCGGCGCGCCATCTTCCGTCTATTTCTTCCACCAAAGCATTATATTTTTCACGCTCCGTTCTATAAATTCTATCGGCGGAGTCTTCTCTTATACAAGGTTTGTTCGGCGGAATCTCCACCGCGTCAAGACCGTATATTTCTTCAAACTCTTTAACTTCCGTCATTGCCGTTCCGGTCATTCCGGAAAGTTTGGAATAAATTTTAAAATAATTTTGAAAAGTCACGGTCGCCAAAGTTTGATTTTCTTCTTTTATTTTTAGATTTTCTTTAGCCTCAATAGCTTGATGAAGACCGTCAGACCAGCGCCGACCCGGCATAAGCCTGCCGGTAAATTCATCAATTATTACAATCTCGCCGTCTTTAATAAGATATTCGTCGTCTTTTTTAAAAAGATGGTACGCCCTAAGACCTTGCGTTAAATGATGCGCCCACTCGGAACCCACATCATCATACATATTGCTCACACCCAATATTTTTTCCGCCTTATCTATGCCTTCTTCGGTCAATGTCGCGGTATGGCTTTTTTCATCAATAATGGCGTCATAACCCTTGCCGAGATCTTCTCCGGTTTTTTTAGCTTCCAACTCTTCTTTGTCCGTTATAAACCTGACATTCAAAAGAGGAATGACCTTATTGACGGAATAATATTTGTCGGTGGATTCTTCAGCCGGTCCCGAAATAATCAACGGAGTTCTGGCTTCGTCAATAAGTATTGAATCCACTTCGTCCACAATCGCGTAATTCCTCAAACGCACAACCCTTTCATCTTTATCCATCACCATATTATCGCGCAGATAATCAAAACCTATTTCATTGTTGGTCACATAGGTTATATCGCAGCCATACATTTCTTTACGCTCGGCATTAGGCATATCATGGCCGACATTGCCCACGGTAAGACCCATAAACTCAAACACCGGCCCCATCCACGATCTATCTCTTTTAGCCAAATAATCATTGACCGTAACTATATGAACGCCTTTTCCTTCAATAGCGTTTAAATAAGCCGCCAATGTCGCGACAAGGGTTTTACCCTCGCCGGTTTTCATTTCCGAAATTTTGCCATGATGAAGAATAATGCCGCCAAGCATTTGAACATCATAATGCCGCATTTTCAGCGTTCTTTTAGACGCTTCCCGAACACAAGCGAACGCCTCGGACAAAATATCGTCAAGTGTCTCGCCCTCTTTAAGCCTTTCTCTAAATTCAATTGTCTTATTTTTTAGCCGCTCATCGGTCAATTCTCTTATTTCTTCTTCCAATGAATTGATTTTATCCACCATCGGCTGGATTTTTTTTAAATCCCGTTCACTTTTGGTGCCGTATATAGATTCAAAAATTTTCTGTATCATAATTATTATTAAACAAATTTATAAAGGGTTAATAAAGCTTTAATACCGTAACGATACCGCGACCCTCTCCCGCGCCAATAATCCCAGGAAAGACACCCGACGCAACAGTCAAAGCCATTTGACATCTTTGACATATTTACTTTTTCTTACCGGTTCATTGCTCCGCTGCCCGAATCGCCTGATAGAGCACGATTGCGGCGGAACTTGAGAGATTTAATGAACGAATTTTAGACGAACTCATGGGAATGCGAAATATTTTGTCAGGATACTTTTTATGATACTTCAATGGAAACCCGGAAGTCTCTCCTCCAAAAATCAAACATGAATCTTTTTTATACGGCGCATCCCATAATGTTTTTTTTCCGCGCGTTGAGAAAAAAATAAGAGAAGGATTTTCGCCCAAAGTTTCTAAAAATTCTTCAAAAGTTTTAAAAACGGAATATTTCAAATACTGCCAATAATCAAGTCCCGACCGCCTTATTTCCTTGGAGTTTATATCAAAACCGAGATCACCGACAAAAATCAATTCGGTATTTGTGGCAACGCAAGTCCTGCCTATGTTTCCGGCATTCCAAGGTATATCGGGATTAATTAAAACAATTTTCATAGTTTAGAGCCTGAAGATTTCCGCTATTATTTTTCATTTGATGCCACAATTTTATTCTCGTCGCAATGCTGAAAATTTTTCCGAAAAACAAACTCATTATTACCGTATCCGCTACCGCAAATTTTTAAAACTTCCAATGTGAATCCCCTCGCATAATAAAAATTAAAAACATCCTCGGGCTTAGCCGCTTCAAAGGGATAACCCCCGATCCAATCAATCCAGTCAGTCAAAACATTCATCCCTCTATCTGAACCGGAAAATCTTTCAAAAGGATATTTCAATTTCAATAAATTAAAAAAAGAATGTTTAAATTCAAAAAAAGCCGCAATAAAAATCACATAAGGTGTTTTCAAAACATCAGGAAGTTTATTATATATCAGTTTTACTTTTTTCCATATATTGCTAATGACCCCCTGATCATTATAAATTGCTATAAATAATTTGCCGCTTTCTTTAATCGAAGAAATCACATTTTCAAGAGCCGCATACATATCTCCCGTATGATGCAAAACACCCCACGAATAAACAATATCGAACTTTCCCAACTTTGAAAGCATTTCCTTATCTAAGACAGAGCCTCTCATGATTTCCCATTTTTCACTCTCGGCAAAATATTTCTTTTTCAGATTTACGGTCGCATTCACACTTCCCCGGGAATAATCAAATGAAATCACTTTATCCGCTTTAAGCCGCATAGCCGCCAAAGAGAACAAACCGCTACCGCATCCGATATCAAGGAAAGTTTTTCCTTCCAGTGTTTTCACCGCTAAATTCTCTCGTAAAGATTCCATGGCTTCTTTGATTTTTTTCTCATCAATATGTTTGGCAAACTTCATCCAATTCTTTCCAAAATTAAAATTATCTTTATCCGACATATACACACTCCTCCATAAATACCGCATGGAAAGCCCCGTTAAAAAACTGACGACACTCATTCACTCAATAACAGCTTTTCATTATTGTATAATTTATCGTGGCATTAGACACTCGGAAAATCGATATGACAGAAATTATAGAAACTGCTTTCAATACTTGCTATCGCTGGCTTTTTAATGAAAAACCAACGGCCGGGCCAAAAAAATTTTTCAAAAATTTGGGAATAATTGGCATATGTTTCGCAACGGCCAAAGCGCTTACGGGATTAGCCAATATAGCCGCGGGAAGATTATTGGGACCTCATGAATATGGAAAGGTAAACCTTATAATTTCAGTGGGAGCGATATTATCACCTTTTCTGCTGATGGGAATAAATTATTCAATTGTAAAATACGGAGCTTCAAACAAAAACCCAAAAAGCATCATAAGCACGGCTTTTGGATTTTTTATTCCTTGCGCCCTAACCATAAGTTTTTTTATTTTTTATTTCAGAACAGAACTTGGTTCATTTTTTGGCATTACATCCACGCTATTGATTTTTGCTCTGTTTTACGCCATTACCGTAAGCTTTTTTAATGTTATATCAAGTGTTCAACAGGCATTAAATAAATTCAACCAAAGAGGATTTAGCGAAATAAGTTTTGCTTTTCTTTTTCTAATAAGTTTCGCGGCGGGAATATTATTATTCGGCAAAAAATTCGAAACGATAGTTTACGCCTATATAATAGCTTTTGGCTCGGTGTCTATATTTTTTATTTTAAAACTTAATAGTTTTATAAAACCGCAATGTTTTGATAAAAAACGACTTCCAGAACTAACACATTACGGCATTTATTTTTTAGGCTCCGGCATAGGCTCTTTTTTTATATTTAATGTTCAAAGTCTGATAATCAACACCTATTTATCACCAAAAGAAGTTGGAATTTACGCGGCATATTATATAGGCACAATAGGAATCGCCGGCTATATTTCTTATGCCATATACACCGTGTTATTTCCAAAATCCTCCGGCAGCACAAACAGAAAAAGACTGTGGGATTTATCAATAAAGTTTGCAAAACGACTACTCCCGCTGATTTTCATTTTTTTTGTATTTATCGAAATAGCGGTTTTGACTTTAATGGGTAAATCTCAATATGGAATGAATGCCACGCTAATAATTACATTCGCTCTATGCGGAATACTTATGCTAATTCAAAGCTCACTTACACAAATTATATTGGCGCAAGGAATTAAAGCCTCAAGACTCGCCCTTTTCATGTCGCTATCGGCGGGACTGCTTAATTTTATACTTTGCATATTGCTAATTCCACATCTTAAAATATTAGCCACCACAATATCTTTTATCATCACATATTCTTTTTTGATTATTTGGCTATGGAAAGTAAAAAATTCTTATCTGCAAATGCAAGCTCATGATATGCCAAGTAGCGGCATTTAAATTACACTTATCGCTGCCAGCCGGAATCAGCGGAAAACCCCAACTTTTCAAACAACTTGTCCCACAAAACCATAATATTATCCAGACTAAAACGCTCAACAGCTTTGACGGCGCTCACAGCCAATTTGTTTCGCAGAAATTCATCAGACATCAACATATCCATCGCCCTTATCAATTCATCTAAATTTTCATGGGGGACAAGAATGCCGTCAACTCCATGCTTTATAATCTCGGACGGACCGGACGGACAATTAAAACTTATAACGGGCAATCCGCAAGCCATCGCCTCGCACAAGACCAATCCGAATCCTTCAAAACGGGATGATAAAACAAAAATATCAGCCCGGCCCAATTCTTCAAAAGGAGTTTTTGTCAAACCCGGAAACTTTACTCTTTTTTCCAATTCCAACTTATTTCTTAAATCTTTCAATTCATCCCTCAGCAAACCCTCTCCCCATATTTTCATATCCCAAGAACCGTGTTTATCTTTAAGGGCGTTAAAAGCTTTCATCAACAAATCAAAGCCTTTTTGTTCAGTTAATCTGCCCATACCCATTATAATTTTTCTTTGATTCGCGTTTTTATCGCTTCTCTTAACGACACCGCGCATATCAATCGGATTGGGGATTACCAAACCTTTTTTTCTTAACTTGATTGGGAAATATTTCAAAACCCCTTCACTGACTCCGATAAGCGCGGCTGCATAAGAATAAATAACTTTTCTAATCATATCCACCATTTTATTCGGAGGATAAACACTGGAATCAACATGTTCGGTCACAATCACGGGAATATTTAGAAATCCTGACGCAAGCATGGTTAAAACATTTATTTGATCCATGAACGAAACAATTATCACCGGTTTTATCGCCTTTATATTTTTTCTCAGAACATAAATCCGCTTTATCGTGGCAAAAATTTTTTTAAAAACACTCTCATGCCTTTTCGCAATATCCAAATGCGCATGTAAAATTGAAGGATGCAATTTGTAAAAAGACTTATTTTCCTCGCCGTCAAAAGTCAATATCACAATCTCCCAATTTCTATCCGCCCAGTAATTTGATATGAGCGAAGCGACACGCTCAGCTCCGCCCGCGTCCATTGAAGAAATAATAATAAGAATTTTCATTTTTTTGGAAAGCATACGATATTTTGAAAAACACCTATCTCATTTATATTTTTTAAAGGCATTGTTATTCCATTTTCACCGATTATTTCAAAACTGTAACCGAATTTGGAGATGAAATCCAATAATTCCCGACCCGAATATCCCATAGCGGCGCAAGTTTCTTCAGCCACTTCAATAAAAATAATAGGTTTAAATTTTCTGATAGCGACTTCACTACCCTGAAGAGCGGATAATTCCGCTCCCTCAACATCCACTTTCATAATATCAATTGTTCCAATCTCTTCGGATTCAATAAAACTATCCAGCGGATGAATTGAGATATCTCCAATATATTTGTCCCTCTCTTTCATTTTACAAGTAGTATGCAACCCGCGATGAACGGAGCCATCCGTGAATTTGGCTCCTTTTGTATAAATCGGAAGCGTTTTGCTTTCTTTGCCCAAACCAAAATTGTATGTTTTCACTTTGTCAAATTTGTTAATTTCAATATTTTTGCCGAGCTTTTCAAAAGAGTCTTTTACAGGTTCAAAAGAAATAACCATGCCTTTTACAGCTCTTTTCGCGGCAAAAAGAGTAAATTCTCCGTGCGAGGCTCCAACATCAACAAAAACCGAGTCCGGCCGCAATAGTTTATTCAACACAATCAACTGATCTCCCGAATAACTGCCACGCCAAAATATTTGACTGCCCATATGTTCGTCTAATTCACAAAAAAACTTCAATGACTCATCAAAATCTTCTATTAAAATCTTTTGGCCATACCTTAAAAAAGACTTCCTTATAAATTCCGCAAAACGCTGTCCACCGCGAAATTTATAAAGCGCTTTGGTAAACTTTCTTAACAAAAGTAAAAAAACAGTCATTATCTTTTTAATATTGAGTGATAACAAATTCCCCATCCTTTTTTCCTACCCTCCATAAAAAAATAGACCGGCAGCATAATAAAACTAATCAAAACGCGTTTCCAATTGTAAAACCATAGAATAGGCAATTTGCCAACCGGCCAAACATCTAAACATTCAAACCCGCTTTCTTTTAAAATTCCATTCATCTCCACTTCGCTTATAGGATTTATATGACCGGGATCCATCCACGCATTTTTATCAAATCCCCATAAATCGCCCTTCATAAGAAACATAAATCTCGCCCACCATGAACTTATATTCGGTGTTGTTATAAGAATATGGGTATGCAACGGCTTACACAATATTTTAATATTATTTATAAATCCCCATGTATCCTTAATATGCTCTATAATCTCCACACAAAGAATTATGTCAAATACATACGAATTATCTTTTACAAATCGCTTAATTCCAAAATTATCATTAAAATCAACTTGGTAAAATTTTGGACCGATAGCTTTAAAATCGGATTTATTGATATCCACCGAAATAACTTCACATCCCATATCATAAAGTCTTTGAGAAAGCGCCCCTTCCCCACACCCCCAATCCAATACCGTCAATTTTTTATCTTGCTTAACAAATTTAATTCTATTTGCAAGAATATCCGCCAATTGCTCATGTAAATCAGTATCGGCTTTTATTTTTATTCCTTTATAATATTGAGAAGATTTTTTATCACAGCCGAATAAAGGAGAGGAATTAAGTAATTTATTTTTTTGCTTTTCGCTTAAACCTTTCATACGCGAATCTCCCGAATATTTCAAAATTAAACCCAAAAAATTTATATTTAAATCTAATCAAACTAATCTGCTGCAAAATTTTCAAAAACAATTTCTTCATAAATCCTATTTCCAATATGTCAACATTGACGGTCATGTACTCGCTGTAAAAAGACAATCGTTTAATAAGCTTCTTATCACTTATCCAATTTAGTCTGCTTATGTTCTCATATCCTGTAAACGAATTTAACGATTTTTTCCAATCAGCTAATGTTCCGGGAGACCTATACCCGTATTTATCAACACATTCTTCATACAACTCACATCCGGGATATGGCCTGAATATCTGAGGACCTATAATGGATATATTTTTGTTTATCCTCTTTAACCCTTGAATTAATTCAAATGTCATTTCAACATCCTTCAAAGTCTCGCCAGGAATACCCATCATAAAAGAATAAGTTCCGGTAATGTTAAACTTACTCAACATTTCCGCGGACATAATTATATCTTCCACCTTTATTTCTTTTTTAATTTTATCAAGGATTCTTTGCGAACCCGATTCAGCCCCAATACCCAAACGACAACAACCTATTTCTTCCAAATTTTTAAGCATGTTTGCATTAACATATTCCCGTGATATGTAATTGGCGCGAATAGTGGAGAACCACTTAAACTTTAATTTTCGTCTTTTAACTTCGGCAATAAATTCTTCTATGCGCAATTTATTCACAAAAAAATTCTCGTCGGAAAAATCAAAATATTCTATATTATATTTTTTTATTAAAAATTCGATTTCATCCACAATGCGCTTTGCGGATTTGGCGCAATATTTTCCCAAAAATCTTTTTTTATCGGAGTTAATGCAAAAAGAACATTTATACGGACACCCCATTCCCGTAAGAACTATTCCACATCTCATCACTTTGCTTTCACAACCGAAGCAAGAAATTTTCCTAAATTCAAATTTGGAATAATCAAACAAATCATAATTAAAAAATGGCGCAAATTCCAAATCGAAAACTTGAGAGGATTTGGCAGAGACAATGTTTTCACTATCGTCAATAAAACTCAATCCGCCGATATTCTCATAATCCCCTCCCCCTTTCAAAGAATTAAGCAATTCCAGCAAAGCATGTTCCCCTTTTCCGACACACACAAAATCAACAAGTTTGGTTTCAAGAATTTGTTCCGGAAAAAGAGTGGGATGTATTCCGCCAAAAATTATGGGGATTTCGGGATATTTTTTTTTCAGGAACTCTGCCATCTGAAGCGCGTCGACA
This sequence comes from Elusimicrobiota bacterium, assembly GCA_030637365.1. Taxonomy (GTDB): domain Bacteria; phylum Elusimicrobiota; class Elusimicrobia; order Elusimicrobiales; family UBA9959; genus JAKLQJ01. The sequence continues at coordinate 2,639 of DAOWGR010000109.1, read as the reverse complement.
ATCTGAGAAGTCATTACTGAAAAACCGATTAAAACTGTTTCGTTTCGCTTTTTTGATATATAATTCCGCAAAACACTCATCGGCTCATCTTCAACATTCATGTCAATCATGCGCACACTATGTTTATTATCATGTAGAAAACTAGCCAGCGATAAAATTCCGGCGTAGAGCGGATGCGTCAATTTGCTCGCTTCTGAAAAATAAATGCTTCGAGGATTAATAAGAATACATTCAGCCATATATTTTCATTTATAACAATGATACTTGTATTTTCGCTTGATTCGTTCCGCTATCGCAAAATTAAATATTTCGACAAATATTTGCAAAAATCATTAGCGTGTCTTTTTACAATTCTCAATTATAATTTAAAATCATCCAAGTAAGTATTATGCCACAATTCAAGCATTAAGAGAGCCCACAAACGATATCCATGATCCCGCTTGCCACCCTGATGTTCATCCCATATCTTAAACAATGCCGCTTGCTTAAAATATCCTCTGTTTAAAGCTTTTTCCGATAGACAAGTTGAAAACCAATAATCTTTAAGCTCGCCTCTAAACCACTGCCCGAGCGGGATGCCAAAACCCTGTTTTCCTCTTTTGCAAATTTTTTCAGGCAGCATATCTTTAAATGTTTCTTTTAAAATCCATTTTGTTTTGTTTAAGCCGCGCAATTTCATATTGCTTGGCAAACGATAGGCGAATTCAATCACCTTATGATCAAGAAACGGAGACCGCGCCTCAAGAGAATTTGCCATTGAGGCTATATCCATCTTAGTCATTAAACACTCGGGCAGATATGAATGAAAATCAACATAAAGAAGTTTATCTATCATGTTTTGATTCTCCGCCCTTTTAAACAAATCGGCTATATAGCGTTCAGCATAGTTTAAATCCTTTCCAACCGCGTTTTTAAAATTATCTGAAAGCAATTCGTTTTTTTCTTGTGTTTTAAAATAGGACACGGTGGCAAGATATATGGATGAAAAAGAACCGCTCAAAACAGCTTGCAAGAATTTTTTACCCCGCCAAATTATCCCAAACGGCGCGTTTCCGTCCGGTAATAAATTTGCTGTAAAAAGCGCCAGCCTCTTTAAGCCCTTCGGCATAATATTCATCACATAATATAATTTCATCGCGATATATCTCAAATAACCGCCAAAACATTCATCCCCTCCATCTCCATTCAGCGCCACTGTAACTTTTTTTCTCGTTTCCTTTGAAACATAATACGACGGCAAGGCGCTTGAATCCGCGTAAGGCTCGCAGTAATGCCAGACAAGCCTGGGCAAGATATCGGCCATATTGGCTTCAACTATGAATTCCGTGTGATCAGTGCCGTACATATCGGCAACTTCTTTGGCGTACTTAAGCTCGGAAAATTTTTCTTCTTTAAATCCTATTGAAAAAGTTTTTACCGGTTTTGAAGATATTTTGCTCATCAATGCCACTATTACGGAAGAATCCACCCCGCCGGAAAGAAAAGCTCCCAAAGGAACATCCGATATCATTCTTATTTTTGTGGCTTCAAAAAGCTCATCATAAAGTTTCTCTTTTGTTTCCTTGAGAGAAAGAGAATCAAACTTATCTTCTTTGAGCGGCAAATCCCAATATTCCAAAATTTCCGATTTGCCGTCTTCAAAAACAAGCATTGACGCGGGTTTAAGCTTCCGAACGGATTTAAATATGCTTAGCGGACTTGGAATATATTGCAAAGTCAAATAAGCGTCAATAGCCGCAAAATCCACTTCTTTTGAAATTCCCGGTAAAGTTAAAAGACTTCTCAACTCTGACGCGAAAGCGATGAAATTATCATTTAAGGAATAGAAAAGAGGTTTCTTGCCTATCCTGTCACGCGCGAGAATAAATCTTTTTTTATTCGAATCCCATAAAGAGATCGCGAACATTCCTCGCAATTCTTTTGCAAAATCAATCCCCTTCTCTTCATATAAATGCGCTATAACTTCAGTATCTGATTTTGTTTTGAACTTATGCCCGCGGCGCGAAAGATCCTCGCGCAAACTTTGGAAATTATATATCTCGCCATTAAGAACAACCCATATGGAACCGTCCTCGTTAGTCATGGGCTGATGTCCGCCGGCAATATCTATAATGGACAATCTTCGCATCGCAAGGCCGATATTATCTTGCGTATAATACCCATCGTCATCGGGCCCGCGATGAACAATCAAATCATTCATCTTTTTTAATTCTTCACGCGTAACGGGCTTTGTTGAACCAAAATTATATTTTCCGCATATACCGCACATAATATTTTACTCCGTAAAACAATTTTCAAAACAACGGCGAAAAAAAGATGATGCGCTTATACGGTAATAAGTAATAGGGAGCCTCCTTATTAACTTATTTTCCATATTTACATATCAACTTATCATTGTATTACCATATCTACGCTGTTTTTTTGCCTCTTGCCTCTATTTTCTATTCTTCGTATATTTTCAGCAATTCATCAGTTACTTTCGCCATTGAATATTTTTTTACCGCAATTTCCCTTTATTTCTCTCCCATTCTCAATGCGAGTTTATCATCATCAAGGAATTTATTTATATAAAATTTTATTTTTTGCTTGTCAAAGGGAGCAAATAAAAAACCGTTAATCCCTTCTTTTACCGCCTCTTT
>DAOWGR010000160.1 GCA_030637365.1 Elusimicrobiota bacterium | reverse complement strand
GATATAGGGCTATAATATAGCGCAAGTCACAGGTTTTAAGATATCAGTCACAAATAACCGCAAAGAAACCTATAAAAAGATTTTCGTTTATTCATATCAACTTATCATCGTATTTTCATATTTACGCTGTTTTTTCTCTTTATTCTCCTTTGAAGTTTGGTTTTCTTTTTTCAAAAAAGGCGTTTATTCCTTCTTCGTAATCATGGCTATTATAAACTTCTCTGCGAAGAGCTTGTATTCTTTCAAAGGCTTCCGGCCTTATGGGATGGGCTTCGGCAAGTATTCTGAATTGTTCTTTTATGACCGCTATCGCCAAAGGGGAATTTTCCGCTATTGTTTGAGCTATGTCCACAGTAAAATTTTCCAGTTTATCATGCGTTATGAGATGATTTAAAATTCCAAAGTGGAACGCTCTTTCCGCGTTGCAGGGCTTGGCGGTAAAAAACATTTCTTTCGCTATATTTAAGCCTACGCGGTTTATAAAATGCATTATGCCTGACGCGTTATACGGCAAGCCTATTCTAACGGGAGTGATGGCGAATTTTGAAGTATGGTCGCCTATGGTTAAATCGCAAGTTATTACCAAGTCGCAAGCTCCGCCCCATACTCCGCCCTGCACCATGGCTATGATGACTCCCGGGTATTCCTGAATGCTTCTTAAAAGTTTTTCCATGGGACTGTCATAAGCGAGAGGTTCATGATGTATTTTGGGCAATTGCTTTATATCATGGCCGGACGACCATGTTTTGGCGTTTTTTTCCGCGCGAAGTATTATAACGGGAATTTTGTCTTTTTTTAAGTTGTCGAGAATGTTTATCAATTCATCGCACAGTTCAAAACTAAGGGCGTTTTTTTTAGCGGCATTGTTTAAAGTCAGGGTGGCTATTCTGTTTTTTATGTCTTTAATTATAAGCGGCATTGTAATCTCCGTTTTTTATGTTTTTTATGAACACCAGTAATTGTATAATTTTATTGGATTTATTATGGATTATATTTATAAAAGGATACCTTAGATGAAAAAAATATATGTTGCGATTATAATGGGAAGCGAAAGCGATATGCCGCGAATGAATGAAGCGGGCAAAATACTTAAAGAATTTAAGATAGCGCATAAGGTTTCCGTTATCTCGGCGCATAGAGCGCCGGGAGTTTTGAAAGAGCATATCAAGGCTTGCGAGAAAGCCGGCGTAAAAGTTTTTATAGCGGGAGCGGGCATGGCCGCTCATTTGGCGGGAGTGGTGGCGAGCCATACGGCAAGGCCGGTAATAGGAGTTCCGTTGCGCGCTTCATTGGAAGGTTTGGATTCATTGCTTTCAACCGTCCAAATGCCGAAAGAGGTGCCTGTGGCGACAGTTGCCATTAATAATGCCGTAAACGCGGCCATTCTCGCGGCGCAAATAATAGCGGTAGGCGATGCTAAATTGCTGAAAGTTTTGAAAAACAGAAAAGCTCAGCTTGAAGTGAAAGCGAAAAAATCAAACAAATAAAAAGATTATCTTCAAAGAGGCCTGAATGTCTACTTATAAAAAATCCGGCGTTAATATTAAACTCGCGGATAAATTTACCAAATTTCTTGAACAAAAATCCAAAGCCATAGGGGGATTCGCCGGAATTTTGCCCATTAAGGAATCGGGAAATAAGAACAGTATTGTCGCTTCAACCGATGGAGTGGGAACAAAACTTAAACTTGCTTTTATGCTTAATAAGCATGATACCATAGGCATTGATTTGGTCGCCATGTGCGTAAACGATATTATCGTTTGCGGGGCGCGGCCTCTTTTGTTTCTGGATTATTACGCGGTGGGAAAATTGAATTTGGCAAGATCCAAGCAAATAATGAAAGGCATTCTTGAAGGCTGCAAGCGGGCCGAATCCGTTTTATTGGGCGGAGAGACAGCCGAAATGCCGGGTTTTTATAAAGACGGAGAATATGATCTGGCGGGTTTTTCAGTCGGCATAGTTGAAAATGCCAAGATTATAAACGGCTTAAATATAAAACCGGGGGATGTTTTAATCGGCTTGAAATCCACAGGGTTTCATTCAAACGGATTTTCTCTTATAAGAAAAGTTCTTGAAAAAGGGAATATGCTGAAAAAATACGCGGTAAAACTTTTAATTCCGACAAAGATTTATGTGAAAGATATAAAGAAATTACGCGCCGCGTTAAAAAATAAGGACGGCGTTCTGGGTCTCGCTCATATAACCGGCGGCGGCATTGAGGGAAATCTTATCAGAATATTGCCTAAAAACATTCAGGCCGTTGTTTATAAAAAGAAATGGAAAGTTCCCTCCATAATGAAAGAAATTCAAAAAATCGGGAATGTGCCGGACAAAGAAATGTGGAAAACTTTTAATATGGGGATCGGCATGATAGCCGTTGTCAGAAAGGAAAACGCGAAGCTCGCGCTTAAGACTCTTAAAAACGCCGTTGTTATAGGTGAAATAAAAAGAGGCAAGAAAAGCGTAGTGGTAAAGTAAAAGCTTGGCAGCTCGACAGCGAGACAGCCGGCAGAAATCAGAAAGTAGTGAGCTGAGAACAGTAAAGAAAAAACCTTAATCTGTTCCTCTAACAGCTGTTAATTTAAGGAGAATTAAATGAAGATATTTAAAGGAATGTTTTTGATAATGTTAATGTTTTCAGTGGTTTCTTTTGGGTTTTGCGCCGAGGATATTAAAGTCAGAGGGGATAAAACGGAAACCATTGTTAAACAAAAGCTAAATCCGAAAGCGAGAAAAAAATTATTGAAAGCCGCGTGGCGCACCGCGTCCAGAATAAACGAAAATCCCATTAAGCTTCTTAACGCTTTTCATCGCTCTTTTTTTAAAACCTTGTCTTATAAAAAAATCAAGCATATTCTCAAAAGTCTTTATGAAATGCACGGCAAAGTTCTTAAGGTAAAATTTGTTTCAATTGACAGCGTCACTTCCGCCAATTTTATTTTTTATACCGATAGAGATTATTTAATTCCCGCGTCCATAACCATAGAACCTCGAAGAGGCAGAATAACAAGGCTTTTTTTTAAGCCGCCGTATCAAGAGGAGGTTGATATTGAGGATATTAAATCAAAGCTTGAAGAGTTGCCCGGCAGAGTCGGTTTTATGTTTAAAAAATTAGACGCTCCCAAGGCTGAAATTGAATCCATAAACGGAACGGAAGTTTTCGCTATCGGCTCGACATTTAAGCTGTATACTTTAGCGGCTTTGGTTGAAGGAAAGCATTCATGGAAAAAGGTTATTGGTCTCAAAGAAGAAAGCAAATCATTGCCTGTCGGAGAATTGCGAAATTGGCCGGAAGGCGCCAAACTTACGCTTTATAGCCTTGCCGCCAGAATGATATCAAAAAGCGATAATACCGCGGCCGATGTTATAATGGATTATCTCGGGCGAAAGAACATAGAAAAGAGGCTTGAAAAACTTGGCTGCGCTAAGCCCAAACTTTTAAAACCTTTTCTCAAAACTTCGGAAATGTTTAAGCTTAAAAGTTCAATTCATATAGCTGAGCGCTATTTAAGTGCCGGCCTTAAAGAGCGCTATAGAATTTTGGATGAAGACTTGCCGAAAATCCCTTTGGACGCGAACTTGTTTACAAAAAAACCGTTTGAGATAAACAGAATAGAATGGCCGGCAAGTCCGCAAGATCTTTGCAATCTGATGGATTATTTCCGCAAGAAAAACGATGACGCGGCATTGGGCATAATGCGAATAAATCCCGGCTTAAACGCGCCCAAGGATAAGTTTGATTATGTGGGTTATAAAGGCGGCTCGGAGCCGGGGGTTTTAAATATGACATGGCTTTTAAAGACAAAAAAAGATGAATGGTATTGTTTAAGCGCCTCCTGGAATAATGAAAGTGCAACCTTGGAGGAACAGAAGTTTTTTGAAATAATGCAGTCGGCGATAGATTTTATAGGACGATAAAAGTGAAAAATATAGCGATATTCGCTTCGGGCGAGGGAACTAATTTTCAGGCTTTGGCGGACGCTGCTCGGGCGAAACAAATTAAGGGTAAAATCGCTTTGCTTGTTTCAAGCGATAAAAACGCCGGCGCCGTAAAAAGAGCCGAAAAAGAAAATATTCCGAGTGTAGTGGCGAGTTTGTCGGATTTTAAAAATCCTGAAGCTTATGATAAGCATCTTGCCGATTTATGCCTTAAGTATAAGATAGATTTAATTTGTCTCGCAGGATTTATGCTTAAACTTGGGCCTTTGATTCTTTCCGCTTTTGAAAATAAAATAATGAATATTCATCCCGCTTTATTGCCGAATTTTGGCGGCAAGGGTATGTATGGAATGAAGGTTCATAAGGCCGTCTTGGCTTCGGGCGCGCGCATTAGCGGGGCGACGACGCATTTTGTGAATAAAGATTATGACTCAGGCCCCATAATAGGGCAGAGGGCGGTTTCCGTTATGAGCGGGGACACTCCGGAAAAACTTGGAAAAAGAATAAGCCGTGAAGAGCATATATTATATCCTTCGTCGGTTGAATTGTTTTGCGATGGTTTATTGCGCATTGAGGGGCGGAAAGTGAAAATATCGGAAGAAAAAACTCAAAAATCGCTTAAAAAAATTAAAAGAGCTTTAATATCGGTATCCGATAAAGCCGGCATAGTTGAATTCGCGAGAAAATTGTCCGATAAGGGCGTTGAAATAATTTCAACTTCCGGAACTTATAAATTGCTAAGCGAGGCGGGCATTAAAGTTGCTCCGCTTGAAAATATTACGGGATTTCCCGAAATACTCGGCGGGCGCGTTAAAACTCTTCATCCGGCGGTTCATGGCGGAATTCTTTTTAAAAGAGACGACGCCTCTCACATTGAAGACATTGAAAAACTCGGCATCGGTTCAATAGATATTGTGGCGGTCAATTTGTATCCGTTCAGTGAAGTCGCTAAAAAAGCGGCTTCGTGGTCGGACGAGCTAATTGAAAATATTGATATCGGAGGAGTGGCTCTTTTGCGGGCCGCGGCCAAGAATTACCGCGATGTGGTCGTTCTTTCATCTCCGGAAGATTATGAAAGTGTATTAAAAGAGATTTCAGCCGATGAGGGCGACATTTCAATTGAAACCAGAAAGAAGTTGTCATTGAAAGCTTTTGAACATACGGCGCGCTATGATGCCGCGATAAGTGAAAAATTAAAAGTGAAAAATATCGGCGAAACAAAATTTCCGAACGAATTGAATTTAAGTCTTAAGAAAATAAATGATTTGCGTTATGGGGAAAATCCTCATCAGGCTTGTTCTCTTTATTCGGGAAATAAGGTTTTGCCGTTTGAACAATTGCGGGGAAAGCCTCTTTCTTATAATAATATTTTGGACGCTTACGGAACTTGGCAAGCTGTAACGGAATTTGAAGAGCCCGCCGCCGTTATATTCAAGCATGTTACTCCTTGCGGCATTGGCGCGGGCAAAGACATAATAAAGGCCTTTGAACGAGCGTGGAGCTGCGATCCCCTTTCGGCTTTCGGCGGCATAATAGCCGTAAATAAAATATTGGACGGGCGCATAGCTGAATTTTTGTCCAAAAAATTCATTGAAGTTATTTGCGCGACGGGTTTTGATAAAGCGGCTTTGGAGATTTTAAAGAAAAAAAAGAATTTGAGATTGCTTAAATGGAATGATTTTCCCAAAGACAATCTTGTTTTTAAATCAATCGGAGATGAGTTTTTAATAAGCGATGAGGATAAGAAATTGCTGGCCGGCAAATGGGATGTCCCGACTGTAAAAAAACCGTCCGCAAGAGAAGAGAAAGCTCTTAAATTCGCTTTGGTAGCGGTAAAATACGCTCGGTCAAACGCCATTGTTTTGACAAATGAAAATCAGACTGTGGGAATAGGAGCGGGGCAGATGTCCAGAGTGGACGCGGCTTTTATGGCGGGGCATAAATACGGGCAGTTTTTAAAGGATAATCCCAAACCCGAAATTCTCGCGCTTGCTTCCGACGCTTTTTTTCCTTTTTCCGACGCGATTGAAGAGGCGGCAAAACTGGGGATTTCTACAATAATTCAGCCGGGCGGTTCAATAAGGGATAAGGAAGTGATTGAGACGGCCGATAAATTCGGCATCAGTATGGTAATGACGGGAATCAGGCATTTCAGGCATTAAAACAGCGCGGCAGTTCGACAGTGATACAGTTTGGCAGTAGAATAGCAATCATGTTACAAGTTGCATGTCACCAGTCACTACAGGTAACGGCATAAATAAAGAAAGAGTAAGAAGCGGAAATCGGAGAACGGATAACAGCGCGGCTAAAGGGAGATTTTATATCCCTTTTTTTCCGTATCAACATATCAACTTATTAACTTATTTCCGCTGTTTGCATATTAGCGGATAGGGTAGGGGTAAAACAATGCGGACAGAAAAATCGGAAACTTTAGTTCGGCCTTCAATTGCCGAAAAAAATCTTAAAGCGCTTTTTGAAAGAACCTTTGGAGGGAAAGTTGAAAGCTTGGTTTCTTTAAAAGGCGATGGTTCGTCAAGAAGAATTTTTAGAATTAAAAATTCGGATAAAAGCGTTATAGGCGTTTTTGGGCCGGACAAGCTTGAGAATACCGCTTTTTTGGAATTTTCAAAACATTTTAGGAAAATGAATTTGCCTGTGCCGGAAATTTATGCCGATGAGCGTTTGAAAAATATTTATTTGGAAGAAGATTTTGGCGATACTACTTTGTTCAAATATTTAAATTCGGTAAGGCCATCTTATGATTTTCCGCAAGAGGCTATGAAGGCTTATCGCAAGGCGATAGAATGGCTGCCGAAGTTTCAGGCTGAAGGCAGAAGCCTCAATTATAAATATTGTTATCCTCGCGGGAGTTTTGACAAGCAGTCCATAATGTGGGATTTGAATTATTTTAAGTATTATTTCCTAAGGCTAAGCCAGATTGAATTTAATGAACAAAAGCTTGAAAAAGATTTTGAAGTTTTCGCGGATTTTCTGTTAAAAGCCGAAAGCGATTTTTTTCTTTATCGCGATTTTCAATCCAGGAATATTATGCTTAAGGGCGGCAAGCCGTTTTTTATTGATTATCAGGGGGGTAGAAGGGGCGCTTTGCAATATGATATCGCCTCTCTGTTATATGACGGAAAAGCCGATATTCCGCCGGATAACCGCAAAGAGCTTTTAAATTATTATTTGGACGCTGTAACCGGTATCGCGAAAATAGACAGAGCCGAGTTTATGCGCTATTATCATTCTTTCGCTTATATACGGATAATGCAGGCGATGGGGGCTTACGGTTTAAGGGGATTTTATGAGAGAAAGACTCATTTTCTTCAAAGCATACCATACGCGGTCAGAAATATAGAATATCTTTTGCATAATAGCGAGATGCCGGTAAAAGTTCCCGAGCTTATGCGAGTATTTAAACGCATAGCGGTCTCGTCGTATTTAAGGCAATTCGGCGATACGAATCTTAGATTGACCGTCAGAATGCAGAGTTTCTCGTTTAGAAACGGTTTGCCCTCCGATGAAAAAGGCCATGGCGGAGGATATATTTTTGATTGCAGGTCATTGCCGAATCCGGGCAGAGTTAAAAAATACGCGATTATGACGGGAAAAGACGCGGAGGTAATTAAATTCTTTGAAAAAGAAAGCGAGGTTGAAAAATTTATTAATAATGTTCTTTTTCTTATAAGACAATCCGTTGAAAATTATCAGAAGCGCAATTTTACCGATTTAATGGTTTCATTCGGTTGTACGGGCGGAAGGCATCGCTCGGTTTATTGTTGCGAGCGCGTTAAAAAAATTATTGAAAGCGAGTATAAGGTTAAAATTGAAATCTCGCATAGAGAAATTAAAAAGGAGACAAGTTTAAAGTGAAAGCGATGATTTTGGCGGCCGGGCTTGGAACAAGGCTCAGGCCGCTGACAAATACAATACCTAAAGCTTTAGTGGATATTAACGGCATG
>DAOWGR010000052.1 GCA_030637365.1 Elusimicrobiota bacterium | reverse complement strand
TCGGTTAAAATAATATCCTCGGGAAAAAGGCCGAAACCGGTAAGTTTTAAAACAGCTCCGTATCCGGGGTTTCCAACGGATTTACAGGCGCTGTGGCTGGCTTATATGTGCAGAGCGAAGGGAAAATCCACCATACATGAAAGTATTTTTGAAAATAGATTTATGCATGTCGGCGAGCTTATGAGAATGGGGGCTAAAATTACGGTTACGGAAGAAACGGCCGTTATTACGGGTATTGAGATGCTTAAGGGAGCGCCCATTATGGCGTCCGATATAAGAGCCGGAGCCGCTCTTATTGTGGCCGCAACGGCGGCGAGCGGTAAATCAACGATCAGAAGAATTTATCATATAGACAGAGGATATGATCAAATTGAAGAAAAAATGAGCTCCGTGGGTTTTAAAATAAACAGAAGAAAAGGATGACCACAGCGCGACAGCGCGGCAGTACAATAGCGTGGCAGACAAGAATATTATTATGAATTTTGAAGAAGCTAAAGAGATATTGCTTAAAAAGCAGATTTATATAAAAAAAGAAGGTTTGGACAGGGTTTATAAGATTCTTGAAAAACTGGGAAATCCTCAAAATTTTTTTGAAGCCGTTCATATTACCGGAACAAACGGCAAAGGATCGGTATGCGCCGCAATGGAAAGCGCGTTAAGGCATAGCGGATATAAAACAGGTTTGTTTTCTTCTCCGCATCTTGTTTGTATCAGAGAGAGAATAAGGTTTTGCGGGCAAATGATAGAGAAGGAAGAATTCGCCGGTCTTTTTAGCCGGGTATTTGAAATTAGCGATAAAATAAGTTTCTTTGAAATTCTAACTTGCATGGCTTTTCTGTATTTCAAAGAGAAGAAAGTGGATATAGCGTTTATAGAAGTCGGGATAGGGGGAAAAAACGATACGACAAATGTTTTGCCTCCGTGCCCGCTTTGCGTGATTTCGTCAGTGGGAATGGACCATACCAAATATTTGGGCTCAAATTTGGCTTCAATAGCAAGGCAAAAAGCGGGAATTATCAAGCGGCAAGCCGTTTGTGTGGCTTATGCCGATGATGAAATCGCGCGTCAAGTAATAAAAGAGGAGGCTCAAAAAGCCGGAGGAGAAGTTATATTCATTGAGCGGGAATTTAAAATTGAAGCTTATGACTGGACAAATAATTCAATGATTCTTAGAAGCATGAAAGACAATAAACAAATGGAATACGGCCTTATCGGGGAGAATCAGGCTATAAACGCTTCTTTAGCGAAAGCGGGACTTGAAATACTGGCTTTAAAATCTTTTAAAAATATAAATGCCGCGGCAATAAACAGGGGATTTAAAAATATTCGGCTTGAAGGCAGATTTCAAATAATTCAGAATGAAAAAAACACTTTTATTTTGGACGGTTCCCATAATAGCGAAGCGATAGAGGCTTTTTCCGAGACATTTAAAGCAAGCCCTTTTCTTAAAGAAGATACCGCTTTTGTGATAGGGATATTGGACGATAAAAATTATTTAAAGATGCTTAAAACTCTTAATCCTTTTTTAAAGAAAGCGATTTTCACCAAACCCAATTGCCCAAGGGCTATTAATCCTTGCGTGCTTGCCGATGAAACGGCAAAACTGAATTTTGAAATTGAAACGGAAGTTCACGATGACTTTAGCGCCGCGTTTTTATCCGCGTCTAAAAGTAAAGTTGTGGTTGTTACGGGGTCTTTTTATTTGGCGGGAGCGGCGCTGGCCCTGATAGGCATCAGGGCATCACGGGTTGATACCGTGATGAAACCCGGTGTTCAAGGGGAAAAAACGGGGGATAAATGGTCGGGATAGGCATTGATATAGGCGGAACAAATACCAAAATTGTCGCTCTAAATAAAAGCGGAAAAGTTTTAAAAGAACATCGTTTTAAAACTTTTCCCGCTTTGGGTTATCCGGATTTTTTAAGAAGAATATCGCGAGTGGTGAATTTATGGAAAAAGGCGTTGCCGGGAGATAATTTAGCGGTTGGAGTGGGTGTCGCTGGAGATATAAATTCCGCCGAGGGGATTATAAGATTTTCTCCCAATCTTGATAAATGGAGCAATATCAAATTGGCGGCTGATATTGGAAAAAGGACAAAACTTAAATGTTTTATTGAAAATGACGCCAATATCGCGGCTTGGGGCGCGCATGTTCTGGATTTAAAAAAGAAGTACAAAAACGGCATAGCGATTACTATGGGAACCGGCATCGGCGGCGGTTTGATTATAAACGGAGAGATTTATAACGGTTCTTGCGGTTCGGCCGGAGAACTGGGACATATAACGGTATATCCCCGCGGCAGTAAGTGTCATTGCCGGATGAGAGGCTGTCTTGAAGCTTATGTGGGAAGTTACGCGATTGTGAGCCGGGCGAAAAAAGAAATCAAAAATATTCCGGCGTTTATCAAAAAATACGGAGGAATTTTGAAAGTTGCGGGCGAGAGGAAAGTTAAGAAATTAGACGCTATTTGTTTGTCAAATGCCGCCGCCCTTGGAAATCCGGCGGCTTTAAAAATATGGCGCGATACCGGAGCATATCTCGGTTTGGCGCTCAGTAATATGGTTCTTGTTTTAAATCCTGAGTATATTATTTTTATGGGCGGAGTTTCAAAAGCTTCAAAATATTTTCTGCCGTCAATAAAAGCCGTTTTCGCCAAGCAAAGGATTAAAGCGCCTTTTAAAAAAGTAAAACTAATTGTTTCCAAAAATCCCGATGTGGGATGTTATGGCGCGGCCCTTTACGCTTTAGACTGTAATCGGAAGATTACAGTCAGGCAATAAGGTTATCGGGTAACAAGGCAATTAGTAACGGATAAATCAGAGAGCAAAAGGCAACAGGCGGCAGGTTACAAGCGGCACGCAACAGCATGAAGCGCGAAAGTCTCGGTCTTAAAGATAAAATGACAAAATTTTTTATTATCATAACCCAATTGATTAGTTGTTGCCTGTTTTGCGCGGCGCTTATGGCGCAACAGATAGACGGCGCTTCGTTTGCTTATGATTTGCCTCTTTCAACGGCGCCGCATAAAGTGGAGTTCGCTTCCGATGAGGCGTATTTTTTTGATGAAGATAAAACCATAGTTTTAAAGGGGAGAGTTAAACTTGATGAGTTGGAACAGGGAAATATTTTGGTTAGAACCATAACGGCCAAGGAGCTTTATATAAACCTTGCAAGCGATATGATAGTGGCTCCCTATGACATCATAATTAATCAAAATGGGACTGTGATAAGAGGCGGAAGCGGAAAAATTAATTATCTGAAAAATGAAGGATACATAAATAATGGAAGAATAGAAGCGAAAAATATAATATTCAGAGGAAAATCCATTAAATTCGGCAAAGGTCATTTTGTTTATAAAAAAGCCAGCATTACCACCTGTGACAGAGAACCTCCTCATTATAAAATCAAAGCGTCTCGTTTGGATTTAATTCCCGGCAAGAGATTTGTGGCTTATAATACTTTTTTTTATCTTGGCAAGGTTCCGATTTTTTATTTTCCCATTTTATATAAGCCGCTTGGCAAGGGAACTCCTTTTTCAAGCAGTTTTTTTCCGGGTTATGATAAGCGAAACGGCGTGTATTTAAAATCAAATTATATGTATAGATTCGATAAATACACGAAGGGAAAGCTTTTTCTGGATTATTTTTCCAGAAAGGGGTTTGGCGTGGGCGGAGAATATGATTATCACAATAGGGCAAGAAATATAAGCAATCTTTCCGTTTACAGGATAAAAGAATACGGCAGTTCGCATGACAGGCTCGGATTAAACGGGGGATACTGGCATTTTTTTAATCCCGGCAACTCGGGCGTTTCTTATTATAGCCAATCTTTTTTTAAATGGTTGTCGGACCCCGATTTCAACAATGATTTTTTTCGTTCCAATCCGTTTGCCGTTAGCCCCAATAAGCAGGCCAATATTGCTTTTACAAGACAAACGGCTCGGACTGTAACCAGAGTCAGCGCCGCGTCAAGATATGAAAGGAACGCGACTTCCAATAGTTTTCAAAAAACTTATGAATCCGCTCCCAAAATCAATTTTAATATCATGCCAAGTAAGTTCAAAAAGCTTCCTTTTTTACATTCTTTCTCGGGTAATTTTGAAAGTTCCAAAAACAGCGGTGTTTCTTATTATCAAAAGAGGGGCAATGCCAATTGGACGATGTCAAATAATTTCAGGCTTTCTGACAGGGTTACGCTTTATCCGGCGGCATTTTTGGATGAAAGCGTGGTTTTATCCACGGCGTCTCAGGCCGCTTCATGGATTGGCAGATATGGGACCAATTTAAATTTAAGATATGACAGAATATTCGGCAGTTTTGATTTAAAGTACTCTTATAGAAGAAGGCTTCAAAGCAATAAATTTAAAAGTGATGATTTAAGCGCGGACAGAGGCGAAGAGATAAAAACCGTAGGTTATGAAATTTTTCTAAGACCGAATTATAATATGTATTTTAGAAGCGCCGCCGATTATGATTTGAGGGATTATTTTTCAAAAAGCGCGCTTAGGCGCGTTTCGCCCATAACCGCCGAATTTTATTTTACCGGCAAGAATTTATTTAGTTTTTACGCGCAGAATATTTATAGTCCTTGCGCCGGGAATCAATCCATGGTTTCTCAGATACATATGGGCACGGATAAAAATTATATCGGTTTTGGGTTGGCGAATTATAAAACATCCAAAGACACGTATATTTTCAATAATACGGTCGGATTTAAGCCGCCCGGTTCAAGCTGGCGATTGGAAAGTGTTTTTAGATATCAGCTTGCCAAAAAAAACGGTCTTTTGCTTAAAGATATAAGTTTTTTTGAGAAAACTTTTATTTTGTATAAAGATTTTCACGATTTTAGGACCATGTGGAAATTTACAAGAAGGCCAAATGTAAATGAATTCTTTTTTCTTGTAAATCTTAAAATTAATTCAAAAATTGAAAAAAAGTCGGATAAATCGGACGCTTATTGGTATCCTTGGCGTAAAGAAAATCAAATAAGAGACTAAGTGAAGATAGGGTTTAGGGCAGAGGGGAAATCATGCATAAGTATAATCCCCCCGTAGATTTCGAGCCTCTGGCTGGTTGGCTGTGCCACCGCCGCCTGCCCTCGCGTCTTAGATTCCCCTGGAATCTGCAGAGGGTGTCTCGAACTATGTTTATCAAAACGGCCAAGGCTATACTGGGTGTCGTATCCCGCCACTACTACACGGCGGACAGGCACGGAGTGGTAAAAACCACACATGTGGTTTTTATAAATGTTAAAATAAAATATAAATAGAAGCAAGAAAGGCATCGAGGCACAAAGTGAATTATCCCCTTCTGGAGATTTCAAAGCTGTGCTGAGTGCCGCCTGCCTGCTGCAGGCAGGTAGCAAAGTGCTATGCGCATCGGACGACCATAGTATTTTTTTAGGAGGCAAAATGGCAAAAAGATTGTGGCTTGTTACCGGCGGAGCCGGTTTTATAGGTTCCAATATGGTTGAGGAATTGGTTAAAAGAGGGAAGAAAGTCAGGGTATTGGATAATTTTTCAACCGGTTTTAAGAAAAATCTTGCTCCGTTTGCCAAGAAAATAGAGATTATAAAAGGCGATATAAAAAAGATGTCTGATCTTAAACGCGCTATGAAAGGCGTGAGTTATGTTCTTCATTTTGCCGCGATAAGATCCGTGCCTAAATCTGTTGATGATCCAATGGCGTCAAATGACGCCAATATTACGGGCACTTTAAATGTTTTAATGGCCGCTAAAGAGGCTAAAGTTAAAAGGGTTGTTTATTCTTCTTCAAGTTCCGTTTACGGGGATTGTAAAAAGTTTCCGCAAAAGGAGATTTTTCAAACGAATCCCGTTTCTCCGTACGCCGTAAGCAAGCTTGCCGGCGAGAATTATTGCATGGTTTTTGCAAAAACTTTTGGTCTTGAAACCATTGGTCTCAGATATTTTAATGTTTTTGGGCCCAGGCAAAATCCCGAATCCAAGTATTCGGCCGTAATACCGAAGTTTATGGAATCTTTCAAGTTTAATAAATCGCTTGAAATTCATTGGGATGGCAGGCAAACGAGAGATTTTACTTATGTCGGGGATGTGGTAAGAGCGAATATAGCTTCCTCTTTGGCCGCGAAGTCCGCGACCGGGAAATATTACAATATAGCCGAAGGTAAAACGGTTTCGCTTCTTGACATAATAAGAGTTTTGGAGAAAGAAACGGGGAAAAAGCCGAAAAGAAATTTTAAGCCTCAAAGAAAGGGCGATGTGAGAAAGACATGGGCGGACCCGTCAAGAGCTAAAAAAGAAATGAAATTTATTTGCAAGACGAGTTTTAAAGACGGCCTTATAAAGACTTGGAAATATTTTTCAAAACACTATGTGTCTTAAAACATAAGCATTGTAGTCGCAGAGCTTGCTCTGCCTGAAGGGAACTTTGTGGAAGTATAAACCCTTTGTAGATTTTAAGGCTATGCCCACGGGATAAACCCATGACAGGCGGGTGTCGTATCAAGGCGCTATGCGCATCAAACGGACATAGTGAATTATAACCCTCTGGAGATTTCATTCCCAGTGTCCCGCATAGCGGGATAATCACTGGAAATAGTGAAATCTATCCACTGAGGGTAAAAAAACACATAGTGTTTTTTTAGGAGGATTCGTGATATTTAATATGTCGGCCATGGGGTGGATTGAAGTTGTTTGCGGAAGCATGTTTTCGGGCAAGACGCAGGAATTGATAAGGCGGCTTAAACTTGCAAGCATAGCCAAGCAGAAAGTGCAGGTTTTTAATTCTCATTTGGATTTAAGATACGGCAAAGAGCATATTATTAGTCATGATAAAAATTTATTGCCGTCAAAATCCGCGAAAACGCTTAAAGAAATTCTAAAGAAAACAGATCATGACACGCATGTTGTCGGCATAGATGAGGCTCATTTTTTCGGTTCGGATTTGGTTGAAGTTTGCCAAAAACTTGCCAATAGCGGCAAGAGAGTTATTGTCAGCGGTTTGGATCAAGATTATAAGGGGAATGCGTTTAAAAATATGGCGGAACTTATGGCTGTGTCGGAATTTGTTACCAAAAACCTTGCCATATGCATGGTGTGCGGCAATCCCGCCCATTACAGCCAGCGTTTAATTCAAAGCGGAAAACGCATTGAAGTCGGAGCGGCGGATAAATATGAGGCGCGCTGCAGAAAATGTTTTAAAGCCGAGAAATAAGAATGTATACGACTGATAAAAATACTCCGAAGCTTTTTCCGAATTTTTTTCATTTTGGAAATTCCATTGACGCCGAGAACAGATGGCTTAAGCTTTCGGAACTTTTGCCTTGGGCGCAGTTAGACCGCTTGTACGGCTCTTATTTTTCGGAAAATATTGGCCGCCCGGCGAAAGACGGGCGTTTGATATGCGGCTTATTGATAGTCAAATATCTGAAAAATTTAACCAATGAAGAAGTGTTGCGGGAGTTTTCGGAAAATCCGTATATTCAGGCTTTTTGCGGCCGTGAATATTTTTCAAGTCGTGATATTATCAGTCAAAGTATTTTGTCCGAAAGAAAAAAAAGACTGGGGCCGGAATTTTTTAATTTTTTCTATGGGGAAGTGGCGGATATTCTTAAAGAGCAAAAGATTATTAAAATTAAGACTGATTCGAATAATGACGAAAATTTCTTTAGTTCTGTTCTAAATAAACTCAAAAATATATTTAAATAAACACTTTACCGATAGAGGCATTTCGATATTTACTTCGTTAGAAATTTCGCTGGTAAATGCTAATTTAAAAAATTTTCACTGAATTTTTCGTTAAACTTGAGATTTTTAACGGGATTGGCCTTTAGGACCAATTTTTATAAGATATTGTTTTGAATCATGGCAGGTATATTTACACGCAAGACCAGGGTCGCTTAGTACTGCGCCTGGAACAACGAACCTTTTGGTTCATCAGATGCAGAAAACTATGTCTTTCTGCCTTCCCGTATCACTGCAGGATAGCAACTCGAGAACTTGTGTCCATAGCAGTCCTTCCGATAGCCCAGTCCACCCACCCTTCCGGTATGCCCAAGTCGGGTTCCGAAGGGTCTCGCTTAGCAAATATACTTGCCACGCTTTTATTTCAATATTTTATTTTTTTGTGGTGAGAGTGTCCCGCCCTATTTAAGATACATCTGAATCACCCTCAGCCTACATAAGAAAAATTCTTGTGTAAACTCAAAAATATATTTAAATAGTACGCGTTTATTGCGTTAATAGAGTTTATAGTGTGAATAGCGTTTGAGGGGAGAGGGGATAAGTTAAAAAAAACAGTGGCGCTGATTGCGCCACTGTTTTTTTTATTTGGTTTAATGGAAAAAACTATGGTTGTGATACTATTCCATAGCTTTTTTTTGGTAAATTTCCCACATTTCTTTTTGTTTCACCACTTCTTCAACCGATTTGACAAATTCCGAATCGCTGATTTGGTTTTCAATGCGAAGCTGGTCCAATTTTTTAAGGTCTGATATGTTTTCGTCAGTGGCGGATTTATGCGACGCTTTAAAGCGTTTGTCTTTCAGCTTCGGAGTTACAAAGGAATATGTATTGGGGTCGGATTTCCTTAGTTCTTCAATC
>DAOWGR010000051.1 GCA_030637365.1 Elusimicrobiota bacterium | reverse complement strand
AATATCTTCCCACACATTACCGTCTTCACTCACATAACTTTCTCCGGCATTGGCGGTAGCTAAAGAAGAATATCCCCCTACAGGCTCTTCAGTGGCCACAGGCCAGCTATATGAACTATTTGTAATCTTAACGATAATGGAAAATTTCTGCCCGCTCAACACGATTGACGGGGAAATTGAAACGCTGTGATAACCGGCATTGGCAAATGAACCGGAAGCGCTTGTTAAAAGCGTTCCGCTAACGGGCTGACCCGCCGTTACATTG
Source organism: Elusimicrobiota bacterium (assembly GCA_030637365.1). Lineage (GTDB taxonomy): Bacteria > Elusimicrobiota > Elusimicrobia > Elusimicrobiales > UBA9959 > JAKLQJ01. The sequence continues at coordinate 7,574 of DAOWGR010000051.1, read as the reverse complement.
CCATAAACTTTAACTTCATAAGCGGCATTAATATCATTCGTATAAAAACTCACAGCCGATAAAGTATTATCGGCGATGGCCGTAAATATATTCGCCATATGGGCCACAGAATCGTTATAACCAATATCACCGGTCCAGCCGAGAGTATCATATTGATAAACGCCAGCGTAATTGGACGCGCTTTGAATCACATTATAAACCGTATTTGTTTTTCTGGCGAGATTACCGTCATAATAGGAAATATAAAAATAACCGCCATCTCCCCAAGCCGAGCCCCAGCTGTTTTTTATTATAAAAGCTCCGTTTCCCGCGGGAGTATCGGTAAAATTGGCGGACGAATAATTATCGTCCCAGCCCACAATTAAAATGGCGTGATTGGCGTCAGTCAAAGCTCCGTTATAATAATAAGCAGGGTCGTTATATTTAGCCCCATCCCAATACATATTGCTATCCACGGCGCCATAATTTATAAGAGCCGATTTTATAGCGTCATTATCGGCGGAACTTGTTCGCGACGGAATATAAACGGCTTCCTGTAAATGTTTTTGCGTTGTAAGACCCGAAGGAGAACTGTTGGAACTTTCATTATACGGATCATCGGAATCTTTTTTAGGCCCGTCCCAGCGCGCGAGATACGCGATTGCCATATCCTGATTGCCGCCCACGCAATGGCCATAGTCAAAACCATGAGTGTTTTTTAAATTATTTTCGGAAAAATCCCATGACTCTCCGGGCAAAAGCAAAGACTCCATGCTTCCTAAAGCCGTGAATGTCCAACAAGCCCCGCAAATATCACCTTGGTCTTTTACGGAAGTAAGTTTGCTTTGAGCTCTCAAATCATAAGACGGAGCGTAACCCAAAGGAGTATGATCGGCGCTTTGAACGCCAATGCCTGCCGGATTTTTTAAATGAGATAAATCATGCGGAGAAGGCTTATAGCCCAATATTTTGCCGGCAGAAACGCTTGTAATCGTTTGAATTCCAAATTTTTTAGGCGAATAAGCGGATGGCAAAGCAGCTTTTATGAAATCGGGATTTAAAGGAGCTTTAATAAGGCTTTGGTCGTTCGCAGTGTTCACGACATCTGATGAACCAGAGGGTTCCATGCTCCAAGCCGAAACATTATTCAAGGCAAATAAAAATATTATTAAAAACGCGAAAAAATGTCTCATTATCAATTAATTCTCTGACCTAAATTATAATTAGGGCTTACTAAAAAAAACCGGTAAGCCCCAATAGATTATACCTAAATTCTTCAATTTTGATTTATTGGCCGCGCACAAGGCTGTGTCGGCGCCACTTTGCCCGAATCGGTTTATCGCCTTGGGCAAACGCATAGGATCACGCGCTATACTTGAAACAATGTCAATGTTTTTCCGGAGGAAACGGGGCTTTGCCGATACCCAAACGCAATTGACATTTTAAGCAGCGTTCGGCTTCGCTTACCACCGCTTTTTCTTCAAAGCAGAACTCCACCTGTGAAAAATCTTTAGTCCTTTCTTTGGCATTAAGCAATGCGGGATGTTCTCTTTTTCTATCGGCAAAATTTTCATCTCTGCCGATACAAACATCCTCTTCCTCAACCACCGCCAAATTTTGAGCGATATCGCCCTTTCCGCCAAGATATTTATCCATTGAAACGGCAGCCTTTCTTCCCGCGCTTACAGCCTTGATTACCGAAGCCGGACCCGTTACGACATCTCCGCCGGAAAACACTCCTTTTCTTGAGGTATTCATGCTTTCTTCATCAACGGAAATATCTCCCCATTTATTCAGCTCAATGCCAAACCCTTCGCAAATCATATTTTTTTGGCCTATGGCGGATACCAATCTGTCCACTTCAAGAACAAAATCGCTTCCCTCTATGGGAACCGGTCTTCTCCGTCCGCTCGCGTCCGGTTCGCCAAGTTTCATTTTAATACATTCCATATTCAGCTTATCGCCATTGGAAACTATCTTCTTGGGCGCCACAAGAAAATTAATTTCAACACCTTCTTCCAAAGCTTCTTCAATTTCTTCTGGATTAGCCGGCATTTCTTCACGGGTTCTCCTGTAAATTACCGTAACTTTTTTCACTCCTTCCAATCTTAAAGAAGTTCTCGCCACATCCATAGCGACATTACCGCCGCCAACTACTCCGACATGTCCTTTAATATCGGGGTTTTGTTTGAAATTTACACCCCTAAGCATTGATATGCCGTCAAGAACTTTAGGGTCATCTTCGCCCGGCAGCCTCATTGTCATTCCTTTCGGCGCGCCAACTCCCAAGAATACGGCTTCAAAATCTTCATCAAAAAGATTATCAACCGATTCTATTCGGGTATTGGTTTTTATTTTAACGCCAAAATCTTCAATATCTTTAATTTCCCTGTCCAGTATGTCGGCGGGAAGACGATATCTCGGAATTCCGGTTCTCATCATTCCGCCCGGTTCTTTATACATTTCAAAAACCGTCACGGAATGGCCGTTTTTATTTAAAAACCACGCGGCGGTAAGGCCGGCAGGTCCCGCTCCGACGACAGCCACTTTCTTTCCGGTCTTGGGCAATATTTTAATTTTTTTACGCCAAGCGCCATTATCTTTTTCAGCTACAAATCTTTTAACCGCTCTTATTGATATCGGCTCATTAACATCGCCCCTGAAACAAGCGGTTTCACAAGGATGATCACATATACAACCTAGAGTATAAGGAAAAGGAGCCTTCTCTCTTATAACCTCCACAGCTTCCTGATATCTTTTCTCCGCGGTCAATCTTATATATAAAGGAATATTTATATGACCCGGGCAGGCTTCTTTACACGGAATAAGCGTAGCCTCTTTATCTTTCTCTTCAAATTTCTTTTTATCGGTTAAAGCTCCCGAAGGACATACCTCAACACAAGCCCTGCAAAATTTACAGCCCGATTCGTCCAAAGCTTGACCATGATATCCGGTATCGACAGTTGTGCCGATGCCGCGACCAACAAGTCCTACAACTCCGGTCTTTCTCACATCCTGGCAGATTCTCACGCAGCGGCCGCATAAAATACATTTATTAAAATCCCTGTCAAACAGAGCTTCATTTGTAACAATCGGAAGCTCTCTTGATTCACGCACATAACCGGGCAATAAATCTTTCGCGCCTATCCACTCGGCAACTTTGGCAAGCTGGCTTGATTTATCTATGGATTCTTTCGGATATTCGCTCAAAATAAGCCACATGGTGTTTTTTCTAAGATCCTGAACTTCCGCGATATCGCTATGAACCACCATGCCGTCTTTTACGGTAACGGTGCATGAAGTCGGATAACCTCTCATGCCGTCAACTTTAACAATGCAAAGCCGACACGAACCTATGGGAGGAAGGTCGGGATGATAACATAAATTGGGAATATAAACCCCGGCCGCGGTTGCCGCTTCAAGAATAGTTTGTCCCTCTTTGGCTTCTATTTCTTTATTGTCAATAGTTATTTTCATGGTTATCTTATCGCCATAAAGTCGCAGACATTTATGCAGGATTTACATTTTGTGCATTTGTCTTTGTCAATTTTGGCAAACTCCTTTTTCTTCCATTCGATAGCGTCGACGGGGCAGGCCTTAAAACACTTGCCGCATTTAACGCATTTATCGTTTACAACCTCAAATTTTATGAGGTCGGTGCAGACAACGGCAGGACATTTTTTCTCATTTATATGAGAAAGATATTCATCCAAGAAATATCTTATGGTTGTTAATACGGGATTGGGCGCCGTATTGCCCAAACCGCAAAGAGCGGTATCCTTTATTGAAGAACCAAGCTCACGCAAAAAATCAAGGTCTTCTTCTTTTCCTTTGCCTTCGGTAATGCTTTCCATTACTTCCAGCATTCTCTTTAAACCCACTCTGCAGGGAACACATTTTCCGCATGATTCGGCTACGGTGAAATTTATAAAAAATTTCGCCACATCAACCATGCAAGTGCGCGCGTCCATAACCACCATGCCGCCGGAACCCATAATAGCTCCTGTTTTTGTTATGGAATCATAATCTATGGGCGTATCCAAAAGACTTTCGGGCAAACATCCGCCGGAAGGTCCGCCCAATTGAACTCCCTTAAACTTCAACATTCTGTTCAACATTCCCCCGCCGGGACCAAATAAAAGCTCACGAATAGTGGTGCCCATGGGAACTTCCACAAGACCGGTATTTTTTATTTTTCCGGCCAAGGCAAAAACTTTTGTGCCGGCGCTACCCTCGCATCCGATAGCTGAATACCATGCGGCGCCTTTTACAATAATCTGGCTTAAATTGGCTAAGGTTTCAACATTATTTATTGTCGTTGGTTTGCCCCATAAACCTTTTTGAGCCGGAAATGGCGGACGGGGAACAGGCATTCCTCTGCGCCCTTCAATGGAAGCCAATAAAGCTGTTTCCTCACCGCATACAAAAGCTCCCGCTCCTTCCTTTATGGTTATATCAAAAGAAAATTTTGAACCCGATATATTCTTGCCGAGAAATCCTTTTTCTCTTGCCTGAGCCATTGCCGTATTTAAACGCTTGATGGCCAGAGGATATTCAGCCCTGCAATAAATATAGCCATTTTCAGCGCCGATGGCATAACCCGCTATAATCATTCCTTCTATAACGGAATGAGGGTCTCCCTCCAAAACACTGCGGTCCATAAACGCGCCGGGATCGCCTTCATCGGCATTACAAACCATGTACTTCTCGCCTCCGCTTGCATTATGACAAAATTCCCATTTTAAGCCCGTAAGAAATCCCGCTCCGCCTCTGCCTTTCAGACCTGAGTCTTTAACTTCTTTTATAATTTCCTTGGGAGTGGCGGCAAAAATTTTATCCAATGAAGCGTATCCGCCGGCATTGATATAATCTTCAATATTCTCCGGGTCAATTTCTCCGCAATTTGAAAGAACTATCCTCGTCTGCCCTTCAAAAAACTTTTTATAATCTTCCCCCGCCAACAAATCTTTAAACGGCTCGCCTTTGGCCAAATGACTTTCAGCTATCTTGGCGACATTCTCGGGTTTCACATATTCATATGTAATTCTGCCGGAATCAGAAACAAAGTCAACCAAAACATCTCTGAAAAGCCCTCTGTCTCCGACCCTTACAACTTCAAATTTATCCGATAATTTGCGGCCGGAAATTTCCTTTTTGAAATTTTCAGCCACCTTCTCGGCTCCCGCTGAAATTCCGCTTGTACCCATACAAATAAGTATCTTTGTAATTTTATCGCTCATTTCGCTTCTCCCGCTTCAAGGGCTTGTCTCTTATATCTATTCAGAACCTCGCCAATCTTGGTTATGGTAAGCCAGCCGTGAAATTCATCATCAATCGTAATGACAGGCGCCATTCCGCAACAACCCAAGCATGCCGCCCGCTCCAAAGAAAATACGCCGTCTTTAGTGGTCTCGCCATCCTTGATTCCCAATTCTTCCGACAGATAATCAAGAATATCTTTTCCACCCATTACATGGCAGGCTGTTCCCTGACAAACCTTGATAATATGCTTACCGCGGGGAGTAAGACAGAATTGCGTATAAAAAGTTAAAACCCCGTAAATTGTTACTGGATAAATGGATAATTCTTTGGCAATGATATCAACAGCTTCGCCGGGAACATATCCGTAAGTCGCTTGAACATTCTGTAATAAAGGAATAAGGGCGCCCTTTTTCCCTTTATACCGCTCAAGTATTTCTTTTGTTTTAGAAAGGTCAATTTTCATAGTTTTTCCGATAATTTTAAATTTTAATTGCAAATCACTTTTATTTGTAACATAAAGTAATTAACTTTGTCAATAAAAACAGCCCGGTGGCACAACAGAGATACAGCGCGGCTAATAACGATTATAATTAAAACTTATCGGATTCAACCGTCCTCGTTTTTTATAAACAAAATAATAAAAAACCCGGCCCATGTTTTAAACTTTCCCGTCGGCAACGATTATATTGACAAAGAAAAATCAAAGTGTTAGCATATTTTCATAGTGACCAATCATTAAAACAAATTGGCGAAAACCTGTCCGCAAGCAAAGGGATGGTTAATCTTAAGGAGGAGAGTATTATGTCAAATTTAAGTGGCGTGGCGGAAAAAACAAATCCGCAAGTAACTGAATATATTTCAAAAGTCATGGATCGCCTGAGAGCTAAAAATCAAGGCGAAAATGAATTTCATCAAGCCGCGGAAGAAGTTCTCTTGTCTTTGGCTCCCGTTATGGAAAGACATCCCGAGTTTGTAAAAGCCGGACTGCTGGAAAGAATAACCGAGCCTGAAAGAATAACCATGTTGCGCGTTCCGTGGACAGACGATAAAGGCAATGTCCAAGTAAATAAAGGATTCAGAGTGGAATTTAACAGCGCCATAGGACCGTATAAAGGCGGCTTAAGATTTCATCCGAGCGTAAATCTCGGCATACTCAAATTTTTGGGCTTTGAACAAATATTTAAAAACGCCCTCACAACCCTGCCAATGGGCGGAGGAAAAGGCGGTTCGGATTTTGACCCGAAAGGAAAATCCGATAATGAAGTAATGAGATTCTGCCAGGCTTTCATGGGAGAACTATATCGGCATATCGGCCCCAATACGGATATTCCGGCCGGCGATATAGGCGTGGGCGGACGCGAAATAGGTTTTATGTTCGGACAATACAAAAAACTTAAAGGCTCCTTTGACAGCGTTCTCACCGGAAAAGGCTTAACATGGGGAGGAAGTTTGATTCGCCCGGAAGCAACCGGTTACGGCTGCGTGTATTTCGCCGATGAAATGCTGAAAACCAGAAACGACAGCTTTAAAGGAAAAAGAGTCGCCATTTCAGGTTCCGGAAATGTCGCTCAATACGCCTTGCAGAAAGTAAATCAACTTGGCGGAAAAGTCATAACTCTCACCGATTCCAGCGGTTATATCGTGGATGAAGACGGCATCAATGAAGAAAAATGGGCGTATGTGATGGATCTTAAAAATGTTCGCAGAGGAAGAATCAAAGAATATGTCACAAAATTCCCTAAAGCGAAATATTTTGAAGGCACCGGAGTATGGAATGTTAAAGTGGATGTGGCTCTTCCTTGCGCCACTCAAAACGAGCTTAACGGCGATGACGCGAAAGCGCTGATTAAAAACGGCTGTTTCTGCGTATCGGAAGGAGCGAATATGCCTTCAACCGCCGAAGCCATTGATGTCTTTATTGAAAATAAAATTCTGTACGGCCCCGGAAAAGCGGCGAACGCCGGCGGAGTAGCGGTATCGGGACTTGAAATGTCCCAAAACGCCATCCGCATGAGCTGGAGCAGAGAAGAAGTTGACGGCCATCTCCAACGCATCATGAAAACCATTCATAAAGATGCCCTTGAAACATCCAAAGAATATAATAAAGAAGGAAATTATATTATAGGCGCGAACATAACCGGCTTCTTAAAAGTTGCCGACGCCATGATGGCTCAAGGAGTAGTATAATCCGTTAAAAGAATTAATAAAAAAACCGAGGGTGATTAAATATTACCCTCGGTTTTTTATTATAATTATCAAACGGAGTACTGCCGCGCTGAAGTTTTGTTGCTGTAGCTTTGTTAAACTGTATCGCTGCATCACTGTTGCATGTT
>DAOWGR010000059.1 GCA_030637365.1 Elusimicrobiota bacterium | reverse complement strand
TGGCCGGCACAGGCGCTTTGACCGGCGTATTAAAAGGAAATGGCGCAGGCGCTCCCACAGCCATGACCGGCATTTCAGGGCGAGTGACAAAATGGAGTGATAATAATACTATAGGCGCAAGTTCCATATTGACTGATGATGGGGCGAGATTTACTGTAAATTCACCTCTTGATATAATAGGAGGGTTGACTACGGATTCAAGCGGCACCTTTAAAGCGGCCGGCAACGCTCAATACAGCATTTTAACAAGTTCCGGTATTCGGATTATGGACGGTTTGGTTGATATGAACAGCGCGGCAAGAATTGTAAATTTACCCGACCCTTCTTCAAATCAGGATGCCGCGACTAAAGCTTATGTGGATAACGCGACCGGAGGAGGCTCCGGAGCATGGGGATTAACCGGTAATAATATAGGCGGTGGCAGTTGGTTGGGAACAAGTAATAATAGTGATTTGGAGATTAGAACAGATAGTGCTGTGCGAATGACTATAACCAGCGGAGGGGCAATACAATTAAATAATGCATTGGGTGTGGCGTATGGCGGCACCGGCGCAGGTACGGACGCTGGGGCAAGGACTAATTTAGGTTTAGGCTCTATTGCGACTCAGGCTTCAAATAATGTTTCAATAACGGGCGGAGCCATAAGCGGAATAACTGATTTGGCTATTGCCGATGGCGGCACCGGCTCAAGTACGGATGCAGGCGCGAGAACTAATTTGGGCTTGGGTTCCATTGCGACTCAAACTTCAGATAATGTTTTAATAACCGGTGGAGCTATAAGCGGAATAACTGATTTGGCTATTGCTGATGGCGGCACCGGCTCAAGCACGGATGCGGGGGCAAGGACCAATTTAGGGCTTGGCAGCGGGCTTTCAAACACTTATACAGTGGTTATTGATAGTGATCCATACTCTTGTCAGGATTGGACATTTACAAATGGAATATTAACTACTGTAGGAGCAGGAGTTTGTCCGTAATAAACCATTTTCCACCTCGGAGGTGGAAAATGGTTAAGTCTTAACCTTGATCTGTTATTGTAATCTGCCGCACAGTTTTTTCAGTCGCGCCTTGAAGGGAATCAAGAGTTTTTTTTGACATTTTAGACGCGCTTCTTAAAAGCGCGGGATTTTTAATCAGAAGAGATATTCTGCCCGATAAATCTTTCTCGGTTTTTACCATAAAACCGCCGCCGAATTTAATTAAAGCTTGAGCCGCTTCTTTGGCATTCTCTATATTTGAGCCGAATAAGACCGGCTTTGAAAATAAGGAAGGTTCAAGCAGATTATGTCCGCCTATCTTAACCAAAGTTCCGCCCACAAAAGTTAAATCACAAAAAGAATAAAAATCATTCAGCCAGCCCATTTCATCCATAAGAATGCATTCTATATCATGATTATATTTAAAATTCGTCCTATCGCTCCACTTAATATAATGAATACCGACATTATCCAGCATGGAAGCCGTTTCATGCGCTGTTTCGGGATGTCTTGGCGCGAGCACTAGTTTTAAATTAAGTATTGTTCTTTTATTAAAAAGATAGGCTTTCGCCATGATTTTGTCTTCCGCGCGCCATGTGCTGCCGGCGGTGATAATTTTAACTTTTTTCCAATTCATCTTATCCAGATATTTTCGAATTTCTTTATCCTTCGAGGAATTTAACCGTATATTGTCATATTTTATATTGCCCGTGCATTCAATCTTCTTTTTTTTTCCCAAGATCTTCCCATATCTTCGCGCGTCACTTTCACTTTGACATAGAATTCCATTAATGTCGTTTAATATAAGCCGGACAAGAGGAGAAATTAATCTATAAGATTTAAAGCTTTTTTTAGACAATCTGGCATTGATAAGAAATGTTTTTATATTTAATTTGCCGGCGATATAAAGCATATTGGGCCACAACTCCGTTTCGGCTATTAAAAGCGTTTGAGGTCTGATTTTAGTTATAAATTTAAACATAAGCGGAAAAAAATCAAAAGGCAAAAAATAGGAGAATTTCGTAAGTTCTTTAGCCGTTTGTCTGCCAGCCGCGGTGGATGAGGTTATAATAATATCCGAATTCCGATTATTGAATTTTAATTTGTTCAAGAGCGCGGAAAGAGCTTTAACCTCTCCCACGGAAGCCGCGTGAATCCATATGGGGTTTTTAAAGCGCGGGTATTTTATCAATGAAAACCGTTCTTTAAGTTCTTTAGACAATTTTTTTAAAAGTTTGCGGCGGGGGGAACAATAGAAAAACAATAAATAAAAAATCGCGAGGAGAGGAGTAAACAAATTATAAAGTAGTAAAAGTATATAACCCATATGGTTTAAATTTCAAAATCCTAAATTCTAAATAAAATTCCAAACCCCAAAATCAAAATTCACCTTAATCTTATTCTTGATCTGCAGTTTGTTTGCTATCCGATAATTTCTTTCGCTTGAAGTGTTATGCGGTTTAAAATGTTTTCAAGTTCTTTGGCTTTAATATCAAGACTATCGTTTGGCGATACAAAAAAAGGTTTATCATAAACTATGGCCGCTTTGGCAAAAGGAAGCGGCAATTGAAAATTATCCCATGAATTGAATATTATTTTTTTTGACAGCGCGCTGCCTATCGGAATAATGGGTAAACCTGTTTTTTGCGCGAGAAATATCACTCCATTTCGAACTTTATGCTTCGGGCCTTTTGGGCCATCGGGCGTTATCGCTATGGATAATCCTTTTTTGGCATGAACAATCAACTTTAGCAAAGAACGAGTGGCGCCTGAACTTGTAGATCCCCTTACCGTTTTAAATTTTAAATTGTTCAGTATTCCGGCAAGATATTCTCCATCTTTGCTTTTACTTACCAAAGCGCAAATATCCATGCATTTGTGTTTAAAAGCGGTTAATATCAATTGCGAATGCCAAGCGGCAAATATTCCCTTTTTTTTTGAATTTAGATAAGAATCAACCAATTCGCTGTTTTTGACCGTGATGCGAGAGGTGTTTCCCGACAAATTTATATAAAATGACCCGATATCCGATAAGATTTTAGAGGCGATGGAATTTTTGCTTAAAATTTTATTCATTTTTTTAAGGCTGGTTTCTGTTCTGTCGCGCCGTATCACCGCCGCTCTGCCGAGCTTTTTTTTTCTTGTTTTTGGGGAACCAGCCTATTGTAAAGGCGGATGTAAATTTGGGTTTAAGTTCGCCGCGTTCATCCAATATAACGCCTATTTTTTCGGATTGCAATTCCTTAAGAGTGGAAACCAGAATTTCTTTTGAATTATTTTCTTCAGGATTTTTCGGCAATTCGTTTTCTCTCCCGGCGAAGGAAAAGTCGAAAGTTTTATAGAGATAATCTATATCACCAAGCTCAAAACTTTCAAGGGACGCTTCATTAGCTATCAAATCTTTGATAAAGTTTATTCCCGTACTCATAAATACGGCGCAGGCGACTTGAATGAGCTTGAGCTCATCTTCATTTTCAATGGTTTCTATTTTCAAATCCAATTTCTCGCCGATTGTGAAAATTCCGCAGGTATAAGCCGCCGCTTTGGGAGGCATTAAAAATTTTGAATGGGCATGAGACGCTTCAAAATAATCAAAAACGGTAGAGGGTTCCAAAAGAACGGATAAGGAAGAAGTATATTCCTTAATCGCCGCGCTGTCGCTTAAACCAAGGTTTTCCAAGTCAATCTTTTGTTTTTTCGCTTTTCTGAAAACCTCATGCGAATATATGGGTATCTTGAATTTTTTGATTTTTTTCATAACATCCGGCAAACGAAAACCGGTCCAAATCGCCACACTCTGAATTTTTCAAATCTAACTGATTTTATCTTCCTCTTTTTGACCATTGATAAACAACCGATGAAGCGATGGCTATTGTTGAGTATGTCCCCGACAAGCATCCTATCAGCATTGCGAAAGCGAAATTATTTATCACATTGCCGCCGAATATAAACAGGATGAAAACAACTGTGATGGTTGTCAAACTGGTTATTATTGTTCTTGACAGTGTTTCGTTTACGCTCTGATTTATAAGTTCGCCAAGGCGCATTCTGGGGAATTTTTTTATATTCTCGCGCATTCTGTCAAAAATAACTATCGTGTCATTAATGGAATAACCGCCTATTGCCAAAAGCGCGGCAATTATCACCAAATCTATTTCTCTGTTTGTAATTGAAAGGGCGCCTAAAGTTATAAAAATATCATGAGCCAATGCCACAACGCCGGCCGCTCCCCATACGGGATTTGAAAAACGAAACGCGATATATGTGATAATTCCAAATAGAGCGAAAATCATGGCGAAAATGGCTTTTTTTGTAAGAGCTCTGCCCACTACGGGGCCGACATAATCTCTTTGCTCCTCAATAAAAGAATTGTTCTTTATATTTTCTTTAAGGCCGCTTATTATTTTTTCGGCCACATCATTCACATTCTCTTGCGACCCTTTTACTTTTATGGCGAAGGCCGTATGACCCGTAAATTCCTGTATACCGGGTTTAAGCCCCGTTTTTTTCATGGCCGAACGAATATCTTGTATTTTCACAGGTTTTTCAAATTTTACCTGAAGGAGCGTTCCTCCCGTAAAATCAAGGCCGAAATTCAAGCCTTTTACTCCCATAGATATAAATCCGGACAGAATTAAAAATCCGGAGATTGCAAAGAATATAAATCTTTTGGATATGAAATCTATGCTTGTCTTATGGATAAACTTGATCATATGCTAATCTCCTTTGGATTGGATGTAAGCCAAAATTCATAAATGGCTCTTGTTACAAAAACCGATGTAAAAACACCGACAAGAAGACCTATTGTCAAAGTTAAGGCAAAGCCTTTAACAGGACCGGAGCCGAATTGGAACAAGAATAAGGCGGCTATCCATGTTGTGGCGTTTGTGTCAAAAATAGCGCTCCATGCTTTATCATAAGCGGTGGGTATGACCAAGGCTAAAGGTTTTGCCAAAGCCAGTTCTTCTCTCATTCTTTCCAAAATAAGAACATTCGCGTCAATAGCCATCGCGAGACTCAGTATCATGCCGGCTATGCCCGGCATTGTTAGGGTGGCCGCGAAATAACTCATGGCCGCGATAAGAAAAATAAAATTTAAGAAAAGCGCTATGCCGGATAATAATCCGGCGGCTTTATAGTAGAGAAGCATAAATAAAACAACACCTGCGAAACCTATACTGGCCGATAATAGGCCTTTTCTTATGGAGTCTTTGCCAAGAGTCGGCCCGACGACTCTTTTTTCTATTATCTTCACGGGAGCGGGCAATGCGCCGGCTCTAAGAACAATGGCGAGATTGCGAGCTTCTTTCAGGTCATAATTTCCTTCAATAATGCCACTGCCTCCGGATATTCGGCTTTTTATCGAAGGATCGGAACGCACAACCCCGTCAAGCACTATGGCAAGCCGTTTTCCAATATGACTGCCGGTAAATTTCGCGAAAATTTTTCCGCCTTCTTTATCAAAAGTAAAACCCACATTCGGATATCCGAATTGCTGGTCTGTTTCAACTCTGGCGTTTTCCAAATTGGCGCCGGTCACAACAGGGGTGGCGGATAAAATATAATATCGCGTTATCGGATTTTCATCATCGGTTTTGCCTTTATGAAGCTTGGTGTTTTTTGGCATCATTTTGGCTATTTTGGAAATCAATTTGCCACGGGAGTCAAAAGGCAATTCATCCATATCGTCTATTGTTCTTAAAACTTCTTGAGCTTCCTCGCTTGTGTCTACGAGGGTGAATTCAAGCATTGCCGTTTTTCCAATAAGATTTTCAGCTTCTTGAGTGTCGGATATGCCCGGCAAATCAACGGAAATCCATCTGTCTCCCTGTCTTGATATCGGAGTCTCTCCAACGCCGTATTGATCAACTCTGTTGCGGATAATCTCTATAGCTCTGTTAATGGCATCTGCGACATTTTCTTTCTTTTTCAGCTTATCCACTTCAAGCTCCAAAAGAAGATGAGTGCCGCCTTTTAAATCCAAACCGAGGTTTAATATTCTTTTTGGGCGCAATCTGGATGCTTCAAGCTTTTGCCTTTCATTGGCGGTTTTTGTGTACCAATCCGCTGAAGGATAAATTAACCAAACGGCCAAAATCAACAGGCCCATTATCGTTCCCAATTTCCATTGAAGTTTATTCATAATCCGCTCCCAATTAATTGCAGGTTAAGACTAAGGTTAAGATTGAGACAGAGGTGAAATATTTAAAAACCCCTTTTTCCTTAGTTTCGATATTTTTTTATCTATAAACTCTCCGCTCTTAACTTATTTGTTTAAACGGTTTGTTTTATGGTATTCGCCACAGAAGATCTTGCCATTATAACTTTGACATTGTCCGCTATTTGCACTTCAAGTTCATCGCCTCTTATGGCTAAAATAGTTCCGAATATGCCGCCGGAACTTAAAATTTTATCTCCGCTCTTAAGAGCTTCAAGCATTTTCTTTCTTTCTTTCATTTGTTTCTGTTGAGGACGGATAAGAAGAAAGTAAAAAATAACCATTATGATAATTAAAGGGGCCAAATTCATTAATCCCGGTGAAGCTGCGTTCATTTGTATCCTCCGTAAATAAAAAATTGTAAGACTTTCATTATAACAGATTTCATATGACCTTTGCCAAGATATTGACAAAGACACTATAAATCACTGTTCTTTAAAAATCGGATTATCTGGAACTGCGGAAGTAAGAATCAAAAAAATCTTTTTTCTTTTGCTTGAAATTATCATCAGCAATGGCTTTTTTTATTATTTCGGTTTGTTTTATGAGAAAACGAAGATTATGTATGGAAATCAGTCTGGATGATAAAAGTTCTCCCGCGCGATAAAGATGCGAAAGATACGCCTTTGAATAATTTTTGCAAGTTTCGCAATCGCAATCGGGGTCAAGCGGGGAATTATCGTTTCTGAAAGGGGCGTTTTTTATATAAATCTTTCCTTGGCTTGTGAGCGCTTGGCCGTTGCGCGCGTTTCTCGTCGGCAGGACACAATCAAACATATCAACGCCCTGTTCAATGGCGTTCCAAATATCTTCCGGCGAACCAAGCCCCATAAAATAGACGGGTCTATCGGTCGGAAGTTTATTTACCGTTACCTTTATCATATCAAGCATCTGAGTTTTTGATTCTCCCACCGCCAAGCCCCCGATGCAAAAACCGTCAACGGGAAGCGTTTTCATATGCGCGCAGGCTTCTTCTCTTAAATCCGCGTAGACGGAACCCTGTAAGATTCCAAAAAGCAGATGTTTCTTGCTCGGCTTATTTTCTTTTGACACTTTAAGAAAATGCTCCGCGGCTTTCTCCGCCCATTTTTTTGTTTTTCTCAAAGCTTCTTTCGCTTCGCGATGAGACGAAGGGTTTTTAACGCATACATCCAATATGGTCCAAATATCGGAGTTTATGGCCGATTGATAATCTATCACTTTTTCCGGAGTGAAAAAATGCGAGCTGCCGTCTATATGCGAACGAAAATGCACTCCGTTTTCCGTTATTTTTCTTAATTTGCTTAAACTGTAAACCTGAAACCCGCCGGAATCGGTAAGCACCGGCCCGTTATGATTCATAAATCCGTGAATTCCTTTAAATTTTTTTAAAATTTCAAGACCGGGTCTTAAATAAAGGTGATAGGTGTTTGAAAGCAGGCATTGAGTGTTAATCATTTTTAAGTCATTTTGCGACACCGCTTTCACGCTGGCTTGAGTCGCCACAGGCATAAAGGTGGGGGTTAAAATATCGCCATGAATCGTTTTAAGCACGCCGGTTCTCGCTCGACATTCGGAAGATTTTTCTTTTATTTTAAAATGTTTCATAAAAATTTTCCTTTAGAAATTTAAGTTACAAGTTGCCAGTCTCAAGTCACCTGTGCAAAAAACTTTTTTTATATGTTTCTGCCACACTGCCGAACTGTATTACTGCCGCGCTATATTATGAACATTGAATCGCCATAAGAATAAAATCTGTATTTCATATCCACCGCTTTTTGATAAGCGCTTAAAAGAAATTCTTTCCCGGCAAAGGCCGTTGTCATGTAAAGAGGGGCTGAATCGGGGACATGAAAATTCGTGATAAAAGCGTTTGCTATGCGAAAATTATAGCCCGGATAAATAAATAAGCCGGCGTTTTTTCTTCCGCTTAAAACAAAATCATTTTTGCCCGCAAAAGTTTCAAGCGCGCGCATGGAGGATGTTCCGACGGCGATTATTCTTTTTCCGCTTTTTTTAGCGGTATTTATGATTTTAGCGGTTTCGTCGTCAATGGAACACTCCTCTTCCATCATAATATGGTCTTGCGGTTTTTTGCTTCGCACAGGTTTAAAAGTGCCCCAGCCGATATGCAAAGTAACATAAGCCACTATGGCTCCTTTTGATTTTATTTTTTCCATTATTTCATCCGTAAAATGAAAACCGGCGGTGGGGGCCGCTATTGACCCGAACTCTTTAGCGTAAACCGTTTGATAATTTTCAGCGTCCGCATCAGTTTCTTCGGATTTTTCCGCGGTTTTTCTGGCATGGATTATATAGTTCGGAAGGGGAACTTCTCCATAGGTTTCAAGGTAGTCATCGGTAAGAGGCAGTTTGAATTCCAAAATATAACTGCCGTCAGCTTCTCTTTTTTTGCATACCGCTTCATTGTTTCCATTAAGAGTTATTCGCCCGCCTTCGGGAATTTTTCTCGCCAAAACATTCCATAATTTAAGGTTTTCATCCAAAGGCTTTACAAGTAAGATTTCGCATTTGCCGCCAGTGCTTTTTACCGCTTTAAATTTTGCTTTGCGCACTTTGCTTTTGTTTAAAACAAGGCAATCGTCAGGTCTTATCAGAGACGATATATCATTAAATCGCAAATGTTCCATTTCTTTTTTTTGCCTGTTTAAAAACATTAATCTGGAGGAATCTCTGGGACTGGCGGGAGACGCGGCTATCAAATCTTTTATTTTTAATTTGTCGAACTTTGCCAAAGAATCATCATCCTCGCAAGCATTATAAAGTTTGCCGGCATTGTCTTTCATAATTTTTTTAAATCCTTCATATTTGACAACTTGGCATGAGGATAATAATGCCGCAATATTCTTTTATAATTCCGGCCTTTGCGAGCCATGATTTTCGCGCCTTCCTGGCACATACCGACTCCGTGCCCCCAGCCTCTCCCATATATTTTATAGCCGCGCTTTTTTTTGCTTATTCTGGTGATATAGGTGCTTCTAAAATCAGTTGTTCCAAAATACTTTCTGATATCATAAGTTTTAGCGGTAAAAGATTTTCTATCCGTTGAAAATCTTATGCTAATCGCTCTTCCCGAACCGGATTTTTTAAAAACGCGCATGCTCCTTATTCTCAATGCCATTGACCCCTTTTTTTGTATAAAGGCCAACAAGTCTTTTGTTGAAATATACAGGTTCCATTTATAATGTTTTGAATTTCGGCAATAAATATCTTTGACGCCTTTAAGGGGTTTTAAGGCCGTTTCTTGCCATGCGACGCGATTATTGGCGGTATGGCCTCCGCAACAAGAATGAAAATAAGTTTTAAAAGGTTTCCCTTTGTGGATTAATACTTCTCCCCTGGTGGAATTTACGGCCTTTATTATTCTGGGGTTTACTTTTTGCTGGCCTTTATAGACTTGTTTTTCAACTCCGGACGTAATATCAAACAAGTCATCCGGCCGCAGATTTTTAATGGCGAATGTTCTTGAGGCCACAGCTTGAGCCTTTAGAGCTTCAAGAGGCCATTTTGGACTCATTTCAAAACTCAAAACTCCGCCGATATAATCCTCAAGCGGAATATTCTCCACTATGGTTAAATTTTCTTTCGCGTCCGAGTGAAGTATTATTTCGCCTCTATAAGTATGTCCGCCTATTTTTATTCTTTCTTCTCCGTTAGGCGAAACAAGTTTTATGGGGGAATAAAGATTTTGTCCCGCCACTCGAATAATTTCTTCGGATTGCGCGCTTATTTCATATTTGGAATCGGCAAGAAGCATATACCTTTGATTTGACTTTATATCATAAACATAAATTTTGTTTGAAGTTTTCAAAGAAAGGCTGCTCGCTTCGGTTATAATGGCAACTCTTATGAAAGGCGACAGATGTTTTCCCGTATCCGCGGAAAATAAATTGGTGATAAGCAAAGCTGTAAAGAAAAAAATTTTGACCATTTTATTGCCTAAAAAAGTTTACTCCATTAGAGACGGGGCGCCACCGACAAATAAAGGCGACCGTGTATTATTTTTGATTTAAAACCATTTTTTATTCTCAACGCATATATGCATATAAATCGCAGGCTCATGCGCCTCTAACGGGGACATGAGGCGATTTAAATCCCAAATGAGCATAAGCTTTTTTCGTAACAATTCTGCCGCTTCTTGTGCGGGCCAAAAAACCAGTTTGCATAAGGAAAGGCTCTATGGCGTCGGTAAGGGTATCCGTTTCCTCGCTAACCGCTACCGCGAGAGTTTCAATTCCGACGGGACCGCCGTCAAATTTTTCAATAATTGCCAAAAGTAATTTTCTGTCAAGCGAGTCCAGACCGTAATTATCGATATCCAAAGACTTCATCGCTTTGGCGGTTATTTTTGGATTTATTATTCCTTCGCCCAGAACTTGAGCAAAATCTCTGGTTCTTTTTAATAATCTGTTCGCTATGCGGGGAGTGCCTCTTGAGCGCATGGCAAGCTCTCTTATTCCTTCATCCGTGGCGTCAATACCAAGTATCAAAGCCGACCTTTTAAGAATTTCTTCAATTTCCGCGCAATTATAAAAACCCAAATTAAAAATTATTCCAAAACGATCGCGCAAGGGTCCTGTCAAAAGGCCGCCTCTTGTCGTGGCTCCGATTAAAGTAAATCTTGGCACCGAAAGTTTTAATGTGCTCGCGCCCGGTCCCGTGCCGGTATTTACAAAAAATAAAAAATCTTCCATTGCCGGATATAATGCTTCTTCAACGGTGGCGTTTAATCTGTGAATTTCATCTATAAAAAGAACATCGCCGTCTTCAAGTTCGGTGGTAAGCATGGCGGCAAGATCGCCGGGTTTTGTAATGACGGGCCCCGATGTCACTTTTATGTTTACGCCCAATTCCTTTGCCACTATATGAGAGAGAGTGGTTTTTCCAAGGCCGGGAGGGGAATAAAATAAACGATGGTCCAAAGCCTCTTTTCTGGATTTCGCGGCATCAATAAACACCTTTAAATTTTCTTTCAGCTTGCTTTGACCTACAAATTCATTAAGAGTGGAAGGGCGCAAAGTTTTGTCCAACTGAACAATGTCTTCCGCGGAGGCTTTGGGTGAAACTATATTATCTTCTTTTTTCACCCTACCACCACCTTTTCCGCATAGCGGAAGTGGAACTTTTCTGTATTTTCCCTTAGGAATCTGAAAGATTCCAAGGCTATGCCGGGTATAGTGTCACGGACTATGTCCATCAAAACGGCCAAGGACTTTAGTCCCGGGAATTCTATGAATTCCAACGGGGTAAATCGCACTTTTGTGCGATAAGGGGGTGGTAGGGTCATAAATTTATTCCGGCTTTCTTCTGTATTCTTCGTTGTTTTCTGCCACACTGCAGTACTGCCGCGCTGTATTATCCTTTTGTCAATTTTTTCAAACTCATTCTCAATATATCTTCCATGCTTTCCTTGCCGCTTAATTCCTCGTTTTCAATAGAAGTCAGGGCTATTTTTGCTTGAGCATTTTTAAAACCCAAGGATATAAGCGCGTTCTGCGCTTGAATAAATTTTCCAGAACTTATGCCGTTAGTTTTAATTTTCAATGCCCCGCTAATAGAGAGATGTTCCATTTTATTTTTCAGAGCATTGGCAAGCTTTTCAGCTGTTTTAGAGGTAAAGCCGAATATGCCGGTTAAGATTTTTAAATCTTTTTTTGCTATGGCATTTTGAAAATCGGGAAGAGATTTTTTTGCCTTAGACAAATAATCAAGAGCTTTTTTCGCGCCGGTTTTTGGAACCGCGCTTTTAAAAAGCTCAAATAATTCTTTTTCATCTTCATTTATAAAACCATAAAGAACAGTTCCCGAATACATGCTTAGTGATTCCACCACATACAAAGAAACTTCTTCTTTTAAAGAGGGGAGGCCCTGTACGGAAACAGCGCACATATTTAATTCATAGCCAACACCCGCAACATCCAATATAACGGAATCCTCTTTTTTCGAAATTAAATCGCCTCTTAAATAACCTATCATTTTGAAGTCCTTTGCGCGTCCTGCAGTTTTTTTACATCATTCCAAGTACGGCAAGCGGTGGTTTTTTTTATTTTTTCATTGAGTGGCGCTGTGCGAGCATGGCATAAAGCCGCCGCCATGGCATCCGCCACATCATCGGGTTTTGGAATTTCTTTAAGCCGCAAAATCATTTTCACTATTTTTTGCATTTGCATTTTATCGGCGCTCCCATTTCCGCTCACGCCTTTTTTTATGGTTCTCGGATTGTATGAGCTTATTGAAACGCCGGACTTTTTGCACGCGAGCAAAATCACTCCTCGAGCATGAACGGTGTTTGCCTGAGTATTTGTTTTGTTATTCAGAAACATTTCTTCAACAGCGGCGGCTATCGGCTTCCATTTAAGGCCTATGGACGCTATGCTGTCAAATATAAACTCCAATCTTTCCGGCAGCGAAGTTGACGCTTTGGTATGAATAAGGCCTGAATCCAAGAGAGTGAAAACAGCGCTTTCTTTTTTTATAACGGCCCAGCCCGTTTTATCCAAGCCTGGATCTATGCCGAGTATAATCATTGATCTAACTTGGCAAGAATTTCGTCGGGAATATCAAAATTTGAATAAACCTCTTTAACATCGTCATGATCTTCAAAAGCGTCCATCATATTTATAACTTGTCTGGCTTTATCCTCTCCCACTTTAACTTCATTTTTAGGCATCATGGTAATTTCACAAGAATTAATCTGAAATTTCTTTTCCAATAATTTGGCTTTTATCGCGTCAAAATCTTCAGGGCTTGTTATTACTTCATAGTTTTCATCTGAAATCTTAAAATCCTGAGCGCCCGAATCTATGGCAAAAGTCATAAGCTCGTCTTCATTGATATCGCCTTTTTTTATTTCTATATAGCCCTTTTTCTCAAACATCCACGCGACACATCCGGCCGTTCCGATATTACCGCCGCTTTTCTCAAAAAGCTTTCTTATTTCGCTGAAAGTTCTGTTTTTACTGTCGGTGGTGGTTTCAACAAGCACCGCGATTCCTCCGGGGCCATAACCTTCATAAGTTATTTCTTCATATATTATGCCGGGGATTTGGCCGGTTCCTTTCATCACAGCCCTCTTTATATTTTCTATGGGCATATTGGCGGCTTTTCCATCTTCTATCGCTTTTCTTAAGCGTGGATTCCCGGATGTATCAGCTCCGCCCATTCTGGCGGCTATGGATATTTCTTTCACAATTTTAGTGAAAGCCTTTCCTTTTTTAGCGTCAGTAATCGCTTTTTTATGTTTTATGCTTGCCCATTTAGAATGTCCGCTCATAAATAGCTCCTTACTTGTAATAAAATTATAAACTTACAATGCCGCGCTTTGGTTTGGCGCGGAACTTCAATTATAGATTTTATAATATATGACAAGGTTTAAACAATCAAAAACGAGCTACGCGCGTTTTTTGCAAGTGGATACTTCCGGCAAATAAATTCTATAATACGCATGAAACTTAAACAACGGAAGCAAGAAACTTGGTTTTTTATTTTAGTGGATTTTATTTGGTTGTTTCCCATAATTATGACGCTGATTACTATTTACTGCAAAAAAGCGACGCTTTTTTGTTTATGCCCCCTTAGCTCAATTGGATAGAGCGCCTGCCTTCGAAGCAGTAGGTTAGAGGTTCGAGTCCTCTAGGGGGCAGTTTCCCTAAGTGAGCCAACAGTTTGGCTCGCGTGGGGACTCGAAGCGTATGAGTGTCCCGCCGAGGGGAGAGCTATGCTCTCAACGAAGAAGGGGAGCCTACGCAGCGAACTTTGTGAGTGTAGTGGGCGAGTCCTATAGGGGGCAGTTTCCCTAAGTGAACCACCAGTTAATGGAAACAAGAAAATTTGCCTGTATTTCGCCGTTCCTCAGTTTACTTGTGCCGGGAAACCTGGCGCTTTTCATTCTGTAACCTTTTTGTAATCTTTTATTCATTATATTGAAAGACGAAAATCCAATAATATAACTGATATGAAACGCTTTATTCCTCTTTTCGCGGTTCTTTTTTTTGTGTTATCGTCAAACGGAACGCAAGCAAACGGTTCATCATTGTCCTTGGCGACAAACAATCAGCTAAACATAAACGAAGAAACAAAGAATAAAGAACTCGGTAAAAAAGCCTTGCTGTTGATTGTTAAGGAAATGAAAAATTCCGATTCGGATATCAGAATGCTGTCTTGTGAAATACTTGGCCGAATAGGCAATAAGGCCGCTATAAAAGTCCTTAAAAACAGCCTGAAAGACATTAGCAAGCATGTTCAAATTTCATCGGCTGAAGCGCTTTACAAACTTGGAGATAAAACCGCGTTGAAAGTCATACTGGACATAATCAATGATATTCCCGGCAAAAAACCTATCTTGAACACTCCGCTTTTGCAAATGAAAATAATATCTAAAAATAAAATCAGAGAACGCGCCATAGAAGCAATCGTTAAAATTCTTGATGATGATGCCAAGAACTTGCTTTATAAGCTTAAAGCCGACAGTTATCCCGCAATACGCGATGTCGCCGCCAGACAATTGGCGAGACTTGGAGAAGATAGAGAAATGCCGAATTTCATCTATGCGCTTGAAGATGAAGATGAAGCCATACGATATGAAGCGGCTCTTTCATTGTCTAAAATTTGTTCAAGCGCTTCAATTTATCCTTTAAAACTCGCTTTAAAAAAAGAAACTTCCATGCGCGTTAAAATAGCCATTTTGGATTTCTTTTTATGTATTAAGGGAAAGAAAGTTTTTATGGAAGATATGATCAAATTGGCGTCTTCGTCCAATGCCACCATAAGATTTAAATCCACGCTGGCTCTCTCTAATATTAAAGACAAAAAAGTTCTTCGCAAAATGAATGAAATTTACTCAACAGGCAAAGATTTGGGAATTCAGCTCGCCGCTATGAAAGGTTTAATAAATCATGGAAAAACTCCGGAAACCGGAATTTTAAATTCGGCTCTCTCTTCCAATGATACTGAAATAAAACTGCTTGCTTTGGACATTATTAAAGGTTTTGACGCCGCCATCGGCATTCCTTTCCTTAAAATCGCCTTGGAAAATAAAGACCCCCAAGTGAGGCTTGAAGCCGCGCAACAAATAGTAAAAAGATTATCCAAAAAGCGGAACAAAAAGTGAAACTTATGACCCCACCACCTCTTTTATCACATTTTGGCAATGCCAAAATAATCTGCTGTGCAAATTTATCACGCTTTGAAGCGTGGTATGATAAAAGAGGTGGTGGGGTGAAAAAAGCATATAAATCAATAGCTTCAATATTATTCATGACCATGATAAGCTTATCTATCATGGCCTTGTTGTCAACAATATCCAAATCAAGCAGTTTTATTTCGTTATCATTTGAGGCAAGAGCCGAACTTAGAACTCCGGTCTTAGGAGTTTTACCATGCTTCATTAGACCTTTCATACCTGCAAGCTTGATTCCCAACTCTTTGCCGTTT
>DAOWGR010000038.1 GCA_030637365.1 Elusimicrobiota bacterium | reverse complement strand
CTTAGGAATCTGAAAGATTCCAAGGATGTTGGTCCCGTGAACAATGTAGGGTTACACGGGGAGAAGTCCGAAGCAAGAAATAACAGCGCGGGAAAGCAATTTAAGAGAAAATTATGGAACTTCAAGATTTGGTGAAAAAATTTAAAGAATATTCTTCGCAAGATCCGGCCTTGCTTAAAAAGGCGTACGATTTTTCGCAAAAAGCTCATCTAAACCAAAAAAGACTGTCAGGCGAAATGTATTTTACTCATTGCCAAGCGGTAAGCGATATCCTTTTGGATTTTAAAATGGATATTCAAACAGTGGCCGCGGGACTGTTGCATGACATTATAGAAGACACTTCCGTCACTCATAAAGATTTTAAAAAAGAATTCGGCACGGAAGTTTATAATCTTGTCGTCGGAGTCACTAAAATAGCCGCATTAAAATTTTCAAGCCGCAGCGACACCCAAGCTGAAAATTGGCGGAAAATGCTGCTTGCGACCGCGCGAGATATTCGCGTCATAATAATAAAATTGGCCGATAGAATACACAATATGAACACCCTGAATTACATGCCAAAGGAAAAACAAATAGAAATAAGCCATGAAACGCTTTCTCTCTACGCGCCGCTGGCGCAAAGACTTGGAATGTTTAACATAAAATCCCAACTTGAAGACCTTTCTTTCAAATATCTTTTCCCCGATGAATATAAAAGCTTGTCCGCCAAAGTTCAGCTGAGATTCACCAAACGGGAAAAACTGCTTAAAGAATTTAAAGTGGATTTGGAAGAACACCTTGCCGAAGCTCAACTGCCTTATCGCGTCCTTTCCAGAGCGAAAAATCTCTATTCCATTTATCGGAAGATGTTGAAACAAAATCTTCCTTTTGAAGACATTGAAGACGCCTTGGGAGTACGAATAATAACCGATACCGTCGCCAACTGTTACGCTCTGATGGGCATTGTTCATTCAATATTCAAACCCGTAATAGGCTCGTTTACCGATTATATAGCCGTGCCAAAAATAAATTTATACCAAAGCCTTCACACTACGGTTATGGCTTCATCGGGCGAATTCGTGGAAATACAACTAAGAACCGAAGAAATGAATAAAACCTCGGAATATGGAATAGCGGCGCATTGGCGCTATAAAACGGGCGACGGCGGAAAAGACGCTCACTTAAATGAAAAACTTGATTGGCTTAAACAATGGATAGAATGGCTTCAGGACATTTCAAGTCCGAGAGAATTCATAGAAAGCTTTAAAACGGATTTGGAATTGGATCAAATTTTCGTATTCACGCCGAATGGAGAAGTAAAAGCCCTTCCGGTAGGAGCCACGCCCATTGATTTCGCCTATTCCATACATTCGGACATAGGCAATACCTGCATCGGCGCCAAAGTAAACAATAAGATGCTCCGGCTCGATCAAGAACTTAAAAGCGGAGATGTCTGCGAAATAATAACCAGAAGAAAAAATATTCCGAAAAAAGATTGGATACCTTTTGTAAAAACCGCGAGAGCGCGCTCCCACATAAGAAAATTTTTAAGAGAAAAAGGCATTTTGGAAAAATAAGCAAAAAAGCGCGACAGACACAACCCTTCCTACGCTAACAAGCTTCGGAAGGGCAAGCAGCGCGGCAGTGTGATACAGGGAAACAGCCAACAGTTCGTAAATCAAGAATCGGATAGCTGTATGAAAGAATGCTCTTATAAGTCTTGCCTCTTGCTTCTGACATCTGACTTCTCTCCCTGACCCTGAGACCCAATTATGAGATTTTTGGAATTTTCAGATATTAAACCGACAAAAGTGGAAGCTTTAAAAAAACGCGTAAAGAATCTCGGCGTTTCGCTTGACGCGATAGAAGAAAAATTCATAAAAGGCTCGGGAAAAGGCGGACAAAAAATAAATAAAACGAGTAATGCCGTAATGCTCAAATATCCTCCGTTGAAGATAGTTGTTAAATGCCAAAAAGAGCGCAAACGCTCCATAAATCGTTTCTTAGCCTTAAGAGAGCTTGTTGACCGCGTTGAAATAAAACTCTCTCCGGACACTTCCGACAGGTTAAAAAAGATTGAAAAAATAAAAAAGAAAAAATCCAAGAAAAAAAGAAAATCCTCTAAAAAATACAGTTGATGATATTATAAGAGTTAGGAACAACATTTTTTTACTTATAAAATTTTTGAGCTTCTCTTTGGAATTTCCAAATAGTATTAAGCTGGCTATTTAAAAGTTGTTTATCTCTTATTTCTTTGTAGGTATTTTTATCCATTACTTTCACGCCTGAAAATCTCTGCGCCGATAAAGGCACAACAATGGTAATATCGTCCTTTACAATGGCCGCGCTGTCCCAGGAGAAAGCGCTCACGAAATCTCTTTTATTTTCAATCAGCATATTTGCGCCGTTGGAATAATCTTTAGCGGGATTTTTAACATTTAATAATTTTAAAATGGTCGCCGGCATATCCAAATGGCTTGTAAAATTTGAATAAACCTTGTGTTTCTTTCCGGGAACATGCGCCACCATTGAAACCTTTATTTCCTCTTCGCTATACGCCTGATTATGGCCGTGATAGCCTTTTTCAAAAAACGGCTCGCCGTGATCGCCGGTTATAATTATTATGGTGTTTTCCAATTCCCCTCTCTTCTCTATGTCTTTGACAATATCTCCGACAAGAGAATCAAAAAAATGAATTGAGTTTTTGAATTTATTGAAAACGGGCAAAACCTTTTTTTTATTGAAAGTCAGATAATTGAAAGAATGCGCGGCGGGCTTGAATTTTTCCATCTCTTTCGGATAAGCGTAATTGCCATGCGCCGAATCAAAAAACAGAAAAGCAAAATAAGGCCTTTTAACATTCCTTTCAGACAAAAACCGTCTGAATTCCTCGGTTATTTCCCTGTCTCTGCCGACTTTGTCTTTAGCCGTGGGCTCATCATATATATCTTCCCGGGAAACATTTACAAAACAGGTTTTGTTAAATTCGGGAAAGCTTAATTTTACGGCCGCTAAAATCTTGAATTCATAATCCAAGTCTTCCAAAACATCCATCATAATCGGACTGCGCCGCTCGCCAAGAATATTAAACCAATAACTGCCGTAAAGACCGTAAAAAAGAGAAAATATTCCGAATCTGGTGCAATTTCCGCCGCTATAATGATTTTTGAAAACAAGCGATTGCTTTGATAAATTATAAATATTGGGCATTATATCGGCCGTCATCATATCGTATCTTACGGCTTCACCGACAAGGAAAACTATATTTGGCGGATTTTTCAACTTCCCTTCAAATACAATTTTATTTTTGGGATAATCCAGGCGGGAATGTTTTTTGCTTAATTTTATTTTTATTCTTTTATCCACCTTAACGCCAAAATATTTAATGGCAAAATGTTTTATTGTAAGCGGCTGATACAGAGGAAACATCTTATGATTTCTGGTTATAAAAACATTGTTTTTCAAATCGCCGTAAGCGTACATGCCTTTATCCGCCATAACAAAAAAGAATAGCGATGAAAAAATGATGATTTTTGATTTTTTGGTTATAAAATTATTCTTTCTCGCGGCAACGCGCATAAACCATATTTCAAAACCAATTACGGCGAGAAATAAAAAAACCGCAAAAAACTTCATGCCCAAACCCTGCTCAAGAGTCTCAAACCCTCCTTTGGTGGTAAGGATATTCACAACCATGGGATTTATATGGAATTTAAATATTTTATATATCGCGACATCTACAATAAGCGTCATTTGAAAAAGGACACAAATCGGCATATACAAGTATCGCCCTCCCTTGAAAAGAAAAAAGGGAAAGATTAAAAGAGCCATAACTGCATAAAGCATAAAAGTGTTTGAAATATAAGCGGTAAATACAAAAATTAATTCTTGAAAATTTGAACTTATGCCGCCAAAATACGGAATACCTATAACAAGAGAGAGAACGAAATTCAGGATTAAAAACGAAAGCATGATATTTATCTTTGTATTTACCATAATTTTATAACGAGACAAAACGGCCAAAAATTGTTATTACATATAGCTTCTCTCTAATTTTACTATAATTGATATCTGAAGAGGCCATAAAAACCATGAACCTTAAAACCGTAGAAAAATTTTTAGCATTGCGCGGCCATAAAAAATACCGTTTGAGACAAATTCAAAACCTGATATATAAAAATTTTATTTCAGATTGGAATGAAGCCGCCATATTGCCCAAAGATTTAAAAAAAGACCTGTCAGAAAAAATAAACATTCTTTCGTTTGCCGTTAAAAAACTAATTGAATCAAAAGACGCGAAAGCCGTAAAAGCTTTGTTTGAACTGCATGATAAAAATTATATTGAAACGGTTTTGCTTGAAACTTCATCCGGAAATTTCAGTATCTGCGTTTCAACCCAAGTCGGGTGCTCCGTGAAATGCCCCTTTTGCGCTACGGGAAAATTGGGGCTTAAAAGAAATTTAAGCGAGGAAGAAATTACGGATCAGGTATTATTCTGGAATCAATATATTAAAAAAGAGAAAAGAAAAGGACGCGTGTCCGGTGTGGTTTTCATGGGAATGGGCGAACCTTTTTTTAATTATGATTTAACGGCTCAAAGCATAAAAAAATTAATCAGCCCCGATTTTTTCTCTCTCGCTTCAAGACATATCTCCGTTTCAACATTCGGCTATATCCCCGGCATAAGAAAATTCGCCAAAGATTTCCCTCAAGTTAATCTTGCCATATCTCTGCACGCGGTAAACAATATTTTAAGAAATAAACTTGTTCCTTTAAACGCGGAATTTCCTCTTGAAAAACTTTCAAAAGTTTTGGGAGAATATATAGAGAATACGCATAGAAAGGTTTTTATTGAATATGTTCTGATGAAAGGAGTTAATGATTCCAAGAAAGACGCGGAAAAACTTGTCAAATGGCTAAGAAAAGTCGCTTCCGCCAAATATTTCACGATAAACATCATTCCTTATAATGAAACCGTTAAACGATTCAAAGCCCCATCGCCCGATCAAGCAAAATTTTTTGAATCGCAAATTCAAATGCTTGGGGTGGCTGCCACAATCAGAAAAAGTCTTGGTTCTGATATTCAAGGAGCCTGCGGGCAATTAGCGGGAAAAAGAGCAAATAAATCCAAAAAAGCAAAAAAAGATTAACGACTTTTTTATTTAGCCCTGGCAGTTCTATTTACACGCAAGACCAGGGTCGCCTAGTACTGCGCCCCTCCGTCTCTCAGCCTCCTGAATGTAAAGGTCGGCTTCCGAACGGCCTTGCTTAGCAAACACAACTGCCACGCCTTTCTTCTAC
Organism: Elusimicrobiota bacterium; assembly: GCA_030637365.1. Classification (GTDB taxonomy): domain Bacteria; phylum Elusimicrobiota; class Elusimicrobia; order Elusimicrobiales; family UBA9959; genus JAKLQJ01. The sequence continues at coordinate 9 of DAOWGR010000038.1, read as the reverse complement.
TAATTTATT